>JAQTRH010000007.1 GCA_028711925.1 Candidatus Nanoarchaeia archaeon
CTGCCAGACTTATCAAATCAATCTGCAAAGTGCCAATAATCTTTGGAGGGATTCACGTAACATCCTGCCCAGAAGAAGTTATCAAAAACGATTTTGTTGATTATGCTGTTCTAGGCGAAGGAGAGCAGGCAGTTGTAGACTTGGTTGAGAATCCAAAGAAAACCAGCATCAAAAACACGTGGGTTAAAAAAAATGGAAAAATAATCAAAAATCCCCTGAGAAATCTTCTGGCCAATCTTGATGAACTGCCATTTCCTGACAGAATGCTTTACCATGCAGAAGCCCCCTTCCTTAAGGATGTTTATCACTGCATGACTTCAAGAGGCTGCCCATTTGGCTGCACCTACTGCTTTAACAATTTTATGAGAAAATTGTACAAGAACAAGGGGCAGTGGCTGAGAAGAAGAAGCGTTGACAATGTTATTCAGGAACTCAAGATAATGAAGGAAAAACTGAAATACAAGCAGATACTTTTTGTTGATGACTGTTTCACAAACGATATTAAGTGGCTGTCAGAGTTTATTAAAAAATACAAGAAAGAGATAGATGTTCCATTCAAAGCAATTGCGCATCCTTTTTTTATTAACAAGCAGATAGTTTCTGCCCTGAAAGAAGGCGGATGTATAAGGCTGCAGCTGGGTGTTCAAACGCCCATTGAGAGAGTAAGAAGGGATATATGCAAGAGATGTGATTCAAACAAAGTTATAGAAAATGCAGTCAGAGAAATTAAGAAGCAGGGGATAAGCTTTCAAGTGGACCATATATTTGGCCTGCCTGGAGAAAAAATTAAAGACTATGAAAAAGGAATTGAATTTTATATAAATCTCAAGCCAAATTATATCTCCTCATTCTGGTTGCAGTACTACCCCTGCACAGAAATAATTGAAACAGGCAGAAAATCAGGAGAATTTGATGAAGCAGACTTTGAAAAAACAATAAGCGGCAAATTGAGATATGAAGATATAGTAAAAAAGAGAATACAAAATTCAGAACTGCTGGCAATAGCCCACTTCTTTTCCTGGATACCTCTCCTGCCCAGAGGCGTAAGCAGATACCTTTTAAAGAAGAGATTATATAAAAGATTATTCAGCAATGAGAAAATAAATAAAATTCCGTATATTATCCATCATTTATCATCCCTAGAGTTAATCAAAACCGCTTTAATCTCTGCAAGGAGAAAAAGGCTGATGAAACTATACGTTTCAAGGTATCAAAAATGAAGAAATTGAAAATTGCTTTTATATGCATATACAGCCACCCCAGCATTTGCGGTGTCTGGAGCAGAGTATATAATCTAAGCGAGATGCTGATAAAAAAAGGCCATGAAGTTCATGTTTTTTCCACAAACATCATAAAAGGAACCTCTGAAAACTCTTCTTCAAGCCAGGTTTGCAACGGGATTAAAATTCACAGGTTTTCTCCAAAGGCATCGTTTGGTGAAAACGTAAGATTCTGGAACTTTTCTTCTGAACTTGAAAAATTAAATCCCGATTTTATTGTCGCAGAAGTTTACAGGCATCCTCATACAAGCCTTGCTCTGAAAGTTGCCAAAAAACTCAACAAGCCCTGCTTCCTTGTCACTCACGCTCCTTTTGTTGAGCCTGAATTAAGAAGCAGGCTAGGAAATTTTATTGCAAATTTTTATGACAGATTTTACGGGAAAAAGATAATAAACAAATTTGATAAGATAATCACAATAACGAGCTGGGAGATTCCCTATCTCTCAAAACTTGGAGTTAATCAAAAAAAACTGGTTTATATCCCAAATGGAATTCCAGAAAGGTTTTTTATGAAAAAGAGAACAAAAGGAAAATACCTGCTTTTTCTCGGCAGAATTTCTCCTGTAAAGAATTTAGAAAGTTTAATTCTTGCAATGCCCTCTGTAATAAGGAATTATCCTGGAATAAAACTAAGAATTGCAGGCCCGTCTGAGAGCGATTATCTCAAAAAATTGATGGATTTGGTAAAAGAGCTAAGAATTGGAAAATCAGTTGAATTTCTCCCAGCGGTTTATGATTTAGACAAGAAGATAGACTTGATTGACAGCTCAGAAATTTTTATCCTGCCCAGCAAAAGAGAAGCAATGCCCCAGTCTTTGATTGAAGTAATGTCAAGAGGGAAGATAGTTATAGCTTCTGATAACAAAGGCTCAAGCGAGATTATAGATGATGGGAAAACAGGATTCCTCTTCAAGGTCTCAGATTCTAAGCAGCTGGCTGATAGAATAAATTACTGCCTGGACAGGAAAAATTCAATAGTTCTCAGCAAAATAAGGAAAAACGCAATTATCCAATCCAAAAACTTTAAATGGAGCAAAATATTCACTAAATTCTACAACTTGCTAAAATGATTTCAATAATAATAACTGCCTACAAAGAAGAGAAGACAATCGGGAAGGCAATAGAAGCCATACGCCAGAGCAAAATTAGAGAAAAGTATGAGATTCTTGTCTTTGCCCCTGATGATGAGACTCTTAATACAGCCAAGAAATACAAAGTTAAAGCAGTAAAAGACGAAGGAAAAGGAAAGCCTGCTGCTTTAAATCTTGCTTTCAGAAAAGCAAAAGGAGAAATACTAATTCTGACTGACGGCGATGTTTATCTTGGAAAAGACGCAGTTAATTATATGCTGGAAAAATTCAGTGATAAAAATGTTGGAGTTGTTTCAGGAAGGCCTGTTTCAACTGATTCAAGGCAGACAATGCTTGGTTATTGGAGCCACCTGCTGACAGATACTGCCCACAGAATAAGAACAGAAAGAGTTAGAGAAGGCCAGATGATTGTTTGTTCAGGCTATCTTTATGCCTTCAGAAAAAGCCTGATAAAAAAGATACCAGAACAAGCCCTTTCAGAAGACGCAGTAATCTCCCACATGATTGCAGACCAGGGTTATAAATCACAATATGCAGAGAAAGCGCTTGTTTTTGTGAAATATCCTACAAATCTTCATGACTGGATTATTCAGAAAAAGAGAAGCGCCGGCGGTTATAATCAGCTTTCCCAGATGGTGAAGGGAAAAGAAAGAATGAGGAGTTTTTCGAAAGAATCAGCAGGAATTTTTAAAGTTCTTTCCTACCCAAGAAATCTAAAGGAGTTTCTATATACCGCTGCTTTGGTATTCACAAGGCTCTATCTTTGGGCATTAATTTTTATTGACATAAACCTAAAGAAAAAAGAATTCAAGAAAATTTGGCTAAGGGTAGAAAGCACTAAATAAAATTAATCTAAGCATGAATAAAGATACTATCAAAATAGCCCTGATATCATTTCAGTGCGATGCAGACAGAGTCCCGCCAATGGGCTTAGTTTACCTTGCAACCTATCTTAGGGACAGGGCTGGAATTAAAAACATAAAAATAATTGACAAGAATTTTCATAATGTTGACGCAGAACTAGCAAAGTATTCTCCTGACATTATAGGCATAGCCGCAATGACAATCACCTATGGAGAAGCCATAAGGTTTGCAGAGAAACTCAAGAGAAAAAGCAAGATTCCAATAATAATTGGCGGCGTCCACATCTCAAGTATTCCAGAATCTTTAAAACCCTGTTTTGACCTTGCTGTTTTAGGAGAAGGCGAGGAAACATTATCAGAGATTATTTCTTTATATCTGAAAAAGGAAAAATTCGACAAAAAAGACCTGAGAAAAATTAAATCCCTTGCTTTCCAAGAATCTGGGAAACTAGTGATGACTCCTCTGAGAAAACCCATTGAGCTTGATTCCCTGCCTCTTCCTGATTTTGATTTTGTCGAAAAAGCCTACTTTGTCCCAAAAGAAATTCCAAGCCTCTCACAATTTGGAATTAAAGCTCACATACTCACTTCAAGGGGCTGCCCATACCGCTGCGTTTTTTGTTCAACTTCTAGGTTTTGGGGCAGGGTAAGGCTTCACTCGCCAGAGTATACAGCAAAACTTGTCAAGCAGGCTATTGAAAAATATGGCGCAGATTATTTCTCATTTGTTGATGACTTATTTACAATAAGTGTTGAGAGATTAAGAGAGTTTAAGAAAGAATTTGAGAAGCAGGGAATATTTGACAAAATAAAAGGCATAGAGTGCCAGCCAAGAGCAAATTTGATTAATAATGAAATGTGCCAGATTATGAAAGAGTTAAAAGTTAAAGTAGTTAGCTTTGGGTTTGAATCAGGCAGCGACAAAGTGCTGAAATGGCTGAAAGCAGGCTCTGTCACAGCTGAAATGAACAGGAAAGCAATAGTTTTATGCAAAAAATACGGATTTATTGTTTATGGAAGCCTTATGTTCGGCTCTCCTGGAGAAAAAATAGAGGATATGCAGAAAACACTTGACTTTATTGATTTTGCAGTCAAACACAGAGCAACCTACATCTGGAGTTTTGTTTCAACCCCTTTCCCTAATACTCCTTTTTGGGATATTGCTTTAAAAAGAGGAAAAGTCTCTAATGATATGGATTGGGATTTGCTAACCCACCATAACCTTGATAACCCTCTGCTCTTAGATGAGGATGTTGACAAAGAAAAATTCAAAAGAATATTTTTAAAAGGCAGAAGAAAACTAATGAGGTTAAAGCTTAGAATGGTTGTAAGCTTTGTTGCAAAACACCCTTTTGCAGCACTCAAGCTTACCTTAAAAGAGCCAGGATACTATGCTAAAAGGCTGGTAAAGCAGATATTCAAGCAATAAAATGAAAGAAGAAAGAACAGAAAAAATAAAAAAAGAAATCTCGCTTTTTCTTAAAGATAAGTATCACCTCATTCTTATTGGTGTTTTGATTTTCTCATTGATTTTGTTTCTTTATTATTTTAATATCACAAAAAACCAGCCATTATGGTGGGATGAAGCAGAATATATGTCAATTGCCAAAAATTGGGCATTTCACACTTTTGAATATAAAAATCCCCAGCGTCCTATTTTACTTCCATTTTTAGCATTTCTTCTGTACACTGTTGGTTTTTCAGATGTGGCAATAAAATTCTTAGTAGTCCTTCTCCCAGCCTGGCTTGCTGTCCTGTTTATGTATCTACTTGTTAAGTCAATGTATGATAAGAAAACAGCAGTTCTTGCAGCGTTTATAACATCTGTTTCCTGGATTCACATATTTTATGCCATGCGTTTTATGACAGACTCAATAGGTTTCCTTGCAGGTCTTCTTTCATTTTATTGCTTCTGGCAGGGTTATGTGAATAACAAAGGAAGAATATACATCTGGCTAATCGGGTTTTTTATTGCTCTCTCATTTCTTTCAAGGCTTACAGGAGTGCTCTATGGAGCAGTGATAATTTTGTTTCTTCTGATAACTTCCAGGTTTAAATTTCTAAAAAACAAGGATTTGTGGATTTCACTTTTAATTTTCTTTTTAACAATTTCTCCTTATTTAATCTGGTCTTATTTTACATTTAATAATGCTTTTGCATTTAGGGCAGGTTATAGCAGCGAGATAACACAGGGCTATGGATTAGGATGGAATTTAATTCAGTTTGTTTATGACTATCCCGGCACTGTCTTTTTCATTCTTTTCTTGATTGGCATTGCTACTTTGATTCCAATGTTTCTCAGTCTTGATATTCTTGTTTTAAAAAATGACAAGAAGTTTTACAATGACTTATTTATGTCTTTAAGCATAGTCTTTCTGCTTGCATTTTTTATATATTTTATAAGAATAGCTGAAAATAGGTGGTTAATGCTGATGTCCATAGGCATTTTTGCCTTGTCTGCAAAAGGCATTGTGCTTGCCTATGACCTTGTGAGGAAAAATCTTGGAAAAGTTCTGGCAATCTCTCTTGTTATAATCATTCTTGTTCTTGGAGCTTATGTTCAGCTAACCCAGCTTGACCCAATGATTAAAGCAAAAGTTACAAGCTACCAGCCAATTAAAGATGCTGCTCTTTGGATGAAACAAAACTCAAATCCAGGAGATGCTGTTTTGTCTGTTTCATATACTCAGACTATATTTTACTATGAAAGCCCTGTTTATACTTATTCTGAGATGAATGAAACAGCGTTTAATGAATTAATTGCAAAAACCCATCCGAGGTACATTATGCTTTCTATTTTTGAGCCGCATCATCCTCTTTGGCTTATACAGCAGGGCCAGCAGGAAGCCTATCAGATTATTGCACTTCCTTATTTTAATTCTTCAATAGTCTACCAGAGCAATAAAATACTGTCTGTTGATATTAAACAGCAGACAAAGAAAGGAGATCTTATCTTTAATTATGTTTATCCTACACAGCAAATTACAGGAGTTTTTGTTTATGAGATAGTCTATCCTACATCTTCAATCTCAGAAATGTATACCAAAAGTAAATGAAACCAGTAATCCAGCTGAGTATCGGATGAAGCAGCCATGCTTTTTCTCTTGTTTTTATAAATTGCCGTAGTGATATTGCTAATGTAGGCAAAACAGAAAAAATAAAGAAAAGATTTACAATCCACTTATGCTTTTCTTCTTTATTTAGAGGAGAATATGAAAACCCAGAATTCTTTTCATAAGTCTTAGCCCATTTTTTCTTTTTTTTCACAAAATCCAAAAAACCTCTTATCGCAAGATGATGAGTGCTGGCTTTTTTTGAGATAGCCGCTTTATTATGCCCAGAGCCAACAAGCCTTGCAATATTTTCAGTATCCTGGGTATAACCCCCAACCTCATCAAGCCAGTCTTTTCTGTAGATAAAGCAGTTTCCGCCAGTGATTATTAAATTATCTTTATTTATAGTTATTATCGTATAATCTTTTTTGTCTTCTCCAATCTTTTTGAGATTTCTTATGCCATCGACACTTCTATATGCAAAAACAGGGTCTGTTCCCATCAAAGCGATATATTTATTTGTCAGGCTGTCTTTTTCTTTAACATAGGTTGGGCAAAGACATCCAAAAACATCATCTTTAAATGGCTTCAGCATTTCTTTAACGCAATTTTTATCTCTAATTTCGTTATCCTGGTCAATAATAAACACAAATTTGCCTTTGCAATTCCTCCACCCAAGCCATTTTCCCTTTCCATATCCTTCAGGCAGTCTTTTCTTGTTCTTTATTATCCTTATGTTTTTGTTTTTACTTTTGTATTCTTTCAGCACTTCAAGAGTCTCGCTGTTTGAGCCGCCATCAACCAGAATTATCTCCTTGCTTCCTTTGTAATCCTGCTTTAGAATGCTGTTTAGGCATCTTTTTATTAATTCTGGCGCATTGTAAGTGCATATAAGGAAACTTATGTCCATCTTTTTCTTGTGATTTTATTTAATAAAGGCAATTTATACAGTATCTTAAATTTGTCTGAGATAAAGCTTTCATCAACACAGCATCTGGCACAAATTCCAGTCCTCTTTTTTGCCAGCTGCTTTCTAAACTCTCTTGCCTTTTTATTATTCCATATTTTCATAAAAGGCTCTTCAAAAGCATTTCCAAATACAACTTCATTATCACAATGAATATCGCACGGGACAACATAGCCGTCCCAGGTTATGCACGGGCTGTACCAAGGATAAAAGCAGGGTTTTTCAGCCATCATCTCTTTCAGATGCCCTGAATTTTTCAGGAAATCTTCTACGTTTTCTATGTTTAGTTTTACTTTAACTTGCCTTTTTATAGTTTCCAGTTTTTTTCTCACTTCATCCAGCTTGCTTTTATTTATTTTGATATTCTCTTGATTGTCTGCTTTTCCGAATGAGATTGCAATATTTGCATTTACAGCATCAACCCCCAGAGAGTCCCCAAAACTGATAAAGTTTATCAAATTGTCAATATTACTTTTCTGAAGGACAAAAAAGAGGTGTATCTGGCTTTTGCTTCCTGACTTATTTCTGTATTCCACTAAATTTTTTAAGTTTTCCACAACTTCCTCAAATTTCCCGCCTTTTCTTATTTTTTCATAGCTTTTCTTGTCAACCCCGTCTATTGAAACAGAGATGAACGTAGGATTTGACATAATCAATCTGCTAATATTCTCTCTATTCAAAAGAGTGGCATTTGTATCAAGTTTCACCAAGCTCCCCCTTTTCCTTGCATAGGATATTATTTTAAAAATATCAGGATTCATTAAAGGCTCTCCCAGCCCAGTCAGATTAACATAGGGAAATCTTACTTCATCATAGACTTTTTTAAAGTTATCAAACTTCAAAACACCTCTTTTTCTGGTCAGCCCTTTTGTCAAAGGGCACATAACACACTTTAGATTGCACAGGGTAGAACTTTCAAACTTAACTTTAAATGGCTTTCCTGTTTTCTCTCCATATATAAAAGAATGATAGGCATTTGACAATACCCTGAACGGCCTTTTCATAAACTGCAAAACAGAGATTCCTTCATAAAGAGACATTTTTTATTCCTTGCCTAAAACTCATCGTATTTAATTTTAAATCTTTTTCTAAATTTTTTGTGTCTGCATTTGTATCCTCATTTATTCCTTTGACTGCTTCCGGGCTTACAATAGGAAAAATTTTAAAGATTAGGAGGCATATTGAAACAGGCATATGAATCACGGGCTTGTTAATTTTAAACTCATTCTTGCATATCTTAATTATCTCATTAAAGCTTATGCTTTCGCCTCCAGCCACATCATAGCTTTTTCTGTCTGCTTTCTTGCTTTTAATACTTCTGAGTATTGCTTCTGTAACATCATCAATATAAACAGGATTTAGTTTATAGTTTCCATTGCCTATTACTGGAATTATAAGAGGGAACTTCAGACTCCTGCCAATAAGAGATAAATTATTATTGCTGTAGATTACACTTGGCCTTAAAATAGTGTAGTTTAATCCAGAATTCCTCATCATTCTTTCTATTTCTAATTTTATTCTTCCGTAATCATCCAGACTTTTTCTTTTTGCCGCCATTGAACTCAAGAAGATTATTTTCTTAACTTTGTTTTCTTTGCATGCTTCTATTAGATTTTCTGCTGCAACTAAATCTTGTTTATTCCCTTGTTTATGAGATGTTGCAAGATGAATTGCAATATCCATTGATTCTGTGGCATCTGTCAGCGAGCTTCTATCAAGCAAGTCTCCTACCTTAAAAACAACATTGCTTTTTTCCAATTCATGGGTATTGCTTGTCTTCCTTACAAAACACACTACTTTGTGTTTCTCAGCAATTTTTGGCACAAGATTTTTCCCTATAAATCCAGTGGCTCCTGTAACTAAAATCTTCATTTTTTTCTTAGTGTAAGATACTCTTTTAATTTAAAAGTAAACCTGTTGTTAAAGAAATTTTTTAAAAATCTCTCCCCCATATTATTCCTCAAATAAAACCTTTGCAGGTTAAACCAGAATTTTGTCTGCTGAACAGCGTTTATCCTGTAGAATTTTGAGAACAGCATTTTATCTGGAACTCTTGAGACATTCACATCATGCCCTAAGACGCCAAATCCTGCCCAGCCCTCTATTTTCTCAGGAACCTTGACTTTTTTCTCTTCAACGCAAATTTTAAAATAAGGGGTTCCAGGCATTGGCCTGTAAAGCTGGATGAGGTTTTCATCAGCAGGAATTTCTTTTATGAATCTTATTGTTTCATTCAGTTCCTGGGGAGTTTCTGTTGGATGCCCCATTATATAAGAATTAGTAAGGAAAATCTTTTTTCTTCTTGCATACTCTGCAATCTTCCTGGCTTTCTCAATGTCAATGTTCTTATTATTTAAAGCCTGTATCCTCCTGCTCCCAGACTCAACCCCTAACAAAATTCTTATACATCCTGCATCCACAATCATGTCAATCATTTTTTTGTTAAGAGTCTGATACCTTGCAGCAGTATACCACTTGATTCCCAGATTGCTCTCTTTGACTGCTTTGCAAAACTTTCTTGCATAATCTTCAGAAACAAGATGCAAGTCCTCCCCAACATCAAGTATATCTATCTCTTTTTTTACAATGCTCTGAACAAGTTTATACTCTTCTATTGCTCTTTTAGGGTTTGCAATTCTATAACACCCAAGATATTTTTTAACATTCTCATTGCTGTTATGGCAAAACCCGCATTTAAATGCACATCCCCGGGTAGTGCTTATTGGTATCTCATTATGTTTCCTATATGGAAAGTATTTTTCAGGATTTTCTATAATATCCCAGGCAGGCAGTGGCAGCTTATCCAAGTCAACAGACTTTTTCATAGGAGGCATTATTTTTATTTTTCCATTATCCTTTATTCCTGCCCCGCTCAAATCGCTTTTCTGTCCTTCATAATATTTAATAAGGTTCTGGAAAGTATACTCTCCCTCCCCAATAATCACTGAATCAACATACTGGCTTTTGAGTGTCTGTTCAGGCAAAATAGTTGGGTGTGGCCCTCCCCATACAACAATCTTCCCAAGCTTTTTTGCAATTTTGCTCACTTCTATTGCTCTTAGTATTGGCGGCCCTGTTAAAACCCGTATTCCAACAAGCAAAGGGTCTGCTTTTTCAATGTCCCTTTTTATTTCGTTTTCATCTAATTCTCTCCCAGAATAATCTTTTATTATAACCTCATATCTGTCTCTTAATACGGCTGCAAGGTGCATTAGCCCGACAGGAGGATAAACCACTTGTCTTGAGCCAGGTTCTATTAACAGGAGCCTTTTCATGATACTCTCATAAAAACGATATTTAAATTCCTTTCTAGGCGTAAATAAAACTTATAAACCACCAATCTTTCTTTTAATTTATGAAGGAGCCTTTTATTGAGATACACCTTGTCTTTAAGACAATAGACAAATTTGTTCTTGAATCTGTAGCTCATTGCCTCAAGCTTCAATATAAAAACTTTAGCATTCTTCTTCTTCCAGACAGCAAGATAGACTTTCCTGTAAAAGATAAAAGAATAAGGGTTATTCCCACAGGAAAGTTCTCTATTCCAGTAAAGAGAAACATTGGAATTAAAAATGCTCTGAAAAAAGCAGAATTAATAGCATTTGTTGATTCAGATGCCTTCCCAAGAAAAGACTGGCTTTCAAATTCTCTAAAATATTTCAAAGATGAAAAGGTTATGGCTGTTGGCGGTCCAAATCTAACTCCTCCAAATGAAGAGTTCAGAAGAAGAATCGTAGGAAATGTTATTGAGCAGGATATTGCATTTGGAGCTGGCGCATTAAGGCACAAAATTGCAAAAACCCAGCCAATAAAAGAGTTGCCTACCTGCAACCTTATTGTCAAAAGGAGTTTTTTAGAAAACCACTTATTTGATGAAACTCTCAGCACAGGAGAAGATATTCAGCTATGTTCTTTGATACTTCAGAATGGATTTGTTGTAATGTATGCCCGAGACGTGGTTGTTTTTCATCACAGAAGAAAGATTTTTCTCCAGTTCATAAAGCAATTCTATTATTATGGGTATTACAAAGGAGTTCTTTTCTTTAGAAAGCAGCTTTTTTCCTGGTATTCAGTTGCCCCCTCTATTTTTTTATTATATCTGCTGCTGGGAATTATCTTCTCTCTGTTCAACAAGACTATTGAAGTGCTTTTCCTTCTCTCTGTTTTATTTTATTTTTTGATTTTATTCACAAGCACTATCTCAACAACAAAAAACGCTGTTCAGGTTATCCTCACTGTTTTTTCAATATTCCTGGGGCACATAAGCTATGCAGTCGGATTTCTGTATTATTTTATCAAAAGATTAGTACTTGGTGCAGAAAAAGAAAAGGCAAGGGTTATTTCTGCAAATGAGTAGTTAATCTTTAAATCTGTATTTAATCAATGTCCAGACTGCCTCTATTCCATCTCTCCATTTTATCTTCTTCCCTTGTTTTTTATCCCTTGGATGGTAGGATATTGGAATTTCTTTTATTTTGTATCCTAATTTTGAGACTTTGGCAGTTATTTCTGGGCAGAACTCAAATCTTTTGCATTTAAGATTTATTTTTTTGAATATCTCTGACTTAAAAACTTTATAGCATGTTGGCTCATCTGTTATCTTTGTGTTATATAGCAAATTTGCTATAACTGTGACTGCCTTCCCTCCCAGGAAAAAGCTAAGAGTGGAATATTCATTTTTTACAAGATTCCTGGAACCATAAACTACTGCACTTTCCCCCCTGATAATTGGCTCTATCAATTTTCCATATTCCTGAGGGTCATACTCTAAATCAGCATCTTGGATTATCACAATATCCCCAGTTATATTCTTTAGAGCAGTTCTTATGGCATAGCCCTTGCCCATATTCTTATGGTGGTATAAAATCTTTATTCCCTTCTCTTTGATTTTCTTAAGAATTTCTCTTGTGCCATCTGTTGAAAAGTCATCTACAATAACTATCTCTTTCTCTGTATTCCCCAGTCTTGCTTTTTTTATCTCCCCGATTATCTCCAGGATGGTTTCTCTTTCATTATACACAGGCATTATAACCGATAGTTTAGTCATTTTCTAAGATAATTAAAATTATTATGAGAGGAAGCGAAAGAATTGCAATTGCCACAGCAAGATAAAGGATAAGCCTTGCCAGTGAATTAAGAATCTCGTCAAATGAATTGTAGGTGCTATAATCATCAAAAATTGGCTGAATAGTCTTATCATATCCAATAGGGTAGAGAAACCACGAGTGAGTTGATTTAGCTATCTCAAATACTGCAGGTTTAAGCAGAAGATTTGCCCTATAGACTTTCAAGTAAGTTTCTTCGCCTTTTTTCATGAATGGCAGGTAAAATCCAGGAGTTAGCTGGCTGATTGGGATTTCAGTTGAACTGTTTTTAAAGAAGTCAACCAAATTTTCCATGCTTTGATTAAACTCTGGCTGGTTCTTTACAGTCCCCCATCCGCAGTCATCTATTCCACACTCAATAAAAAAGACTTCTGTGGGCACAGCATTTCCAGGCAGTTTATCATGCTCCTGAGTTACCTGATAAAAATCATTTCCTTCAATATAGCTCCTGTCATTAAACATCCAGACAATTTCTCCTCTGTAAATTCTTGAGTCAGTTATAACAAGCGCACTTGGCAGGATATTTTGCTGTTTGAATGAAATCATCTTTTGTATTGCGCTTGTAGAATAAAAATGCCCGCTAGTGTCAGTACTGCTTCCCAAATATATGAGGTTAAATATGAGTATTGCAATTAATATATATCTCAGCCTTATCCTGCTTTTTTCCTGGATAGTTGAAATTAAGGCAGCAGCAGGCAGGCTTAACAGCAGTATTCCAAATAAATAGTGTTTAGGCAATAAACTTACAGAACCCAGCATAAACCATGGCACTAAAAGTAATAATACGAAAAATGCAAAATACTTCTTGTTTTTCCTATAAAAGAGCCATAATCCCAAAATTCCAAGCATGAAAATAACAGGGCATCCATAAAACATATACCCTAAAGAAACCAGCGAAGTTGGAGTTTTTGTGTAGTAATTTCTAGAACCCCCGAGGAAAAATCCCCGATAATCTGCCTTTTCATTCCATCCAGCAGCCCATGAGTAATACTGGGCTGCCTTTTCACTCCCCAATCCAACAAGCCTGTTAAATTGGAAATCTAAAAATCCCTTGTCTTTATACAAAAGATAATTGCTTGCTAAAATAGGAAGTACAGACACTGCAAACACAATTCCTAAAATAATTACCTGCCAGATTATTTTCCCAGCTTTCTCTTTATTTTTATATTTATTTGCAATAAATATCAGGAAAAAAGCAGGCAAGAACAGCATGGCATAGTGTTTTGTCAGCAAGCTAACACCTAAAAATACAAACGATATTACTAAAAGATAAAATTTATTTTTCTCCAGTCCTTTTATAAACAAAAGCACTGCTGTCAGAATAAAAAACATTACTGTTGCATCCATCTCTGCAAGATTGTTTTTTATCAAATAAGGAGACACTGCAACTAAAAATCCCGCAATCAATGCAATTTGTTTGCTCCTGAAGATTTCTTTTGCTATCAGGAAGATAAGGATTATACTAAATGCCCCAAACAAGACTGATGCAAGTCTTGAAGCCAACTGAGTTGTCCCCAAAATTTTGTAGGCCATATCTGTTAAAAAATACCACATTGGCGGCTGGTCCCAAGTTTGCAGTTTCCCGCTTGAAATAAATCCTACTGCGTGGGGTGCAAAGTGCATGTCATCTGCAAAAACCCCAAGATTTACAGCAGCAATTATTCTCAGTATAAGTCCCAAAATGAAAATGCCCAGAAGATAAAGTTTTGTCCTGTCCTTTGAAAAAAATACATTAAGAGCCCCATCTAAAATCCTGTCATAAATTTTCTTTTCTGCCATTTTATTTTTTTGCAGTTGCCAAAACGTTTAGTCCAAACTCAAATAATTCGCACCTTATACTGCCAAATCCTGCTTTTTTCAGCATCTCTTCTATTGCTTTTTCGTCATAATATCCCTTGTGGTCTTTAATCTCCTCTTCACCCCACCCGACAAGCCTTAGTTTAACAAGCCATTCTAGGATATTTTTCCCCCTAGGATGTGGTGTTGTGATTATAATCAGCCCTCCCTTTTTAAGTATTCTTCTGCAATCTTTAAGCATTTTTTCAGGGTTTTCAAGGTGTTCTAGTATTGCAATCATCGTCAAGTAATCTGCGCTGTTTTCCTTTCCAGGAATTTTCTCTTTTATATACGCTTTTTTAAAAGTGATTTTTTTGGTGCTGTTTTTATTAACAAGCTTGTCTATGCCATATCCTTTTTCTATCTTCTTTTCTATCTTCTTTAGGAATTCTCCGTGGTAGCATCCAATGTCATAAACTACTCCTCCTTTTACCAGCTTCTCGGCTTTTTTCAGCCTCCATTTTTTAAGGATATTATCAACTAATGTTGCTTTCATAGGTTATGAATTTTTATTTTTTCAGGAAGTTTATTGTAGGCTCTGACTATAAAATTAAAAGGCGAGTGAATCAGCCTCAATCTTAAGATAGCCGAGAACATCTGGAAGGGAATTTTTAATAAACTTAGATGCGACTTGCCTGGCTCTTCCCAAGTAGTTGGAATCTCTTTTATCTTGTACCCTTTTCTTTTTAGCCTGTAAAGCAAGTCCACATCAAAAGCCCATTTTGTTGTCCCAATACTTTCTACAACTTCTTTCAGTGCTTCTGCCTTGAATAATTTTGCACCGCATTGCGTATCAGAGAATTTTAATCCAAGCAAGCTTCTAACCAAAAAATTAAAACTTCTGCTTGTTATTCTTCTCAGGATGCTCTGCTTTGTCTTAACTATGCTTTTTTTCATCCATCTGCTTGCAATTATTCCGTCAGATTCTCCAATATCTTTCACAAGATCAAAGAAAGCTACTGGAGGAGTGGCAAGGTCAGCATCAACAAATCCAATTAAATTAGATTTTCTTTTAATAGCGTTTTTGAACCCTTCAACAATAGCAAAACCTTTACCAGCTTGTTTGAATTCAATATGCCTTATTATCTTGTATTTTTTTTCAGATTTTTTGACAACATCAAGAGTTTTGTCTTTGCACCCATTTAAAACAATAAGTATCTCAAAATTTTTCTTTTTGAAGAATTCCCCATATATCTCCAGGGTCTTTCTTATCCTTTTTTCTTCATTATGCGCAGGAATTACTATTGTGTTCATTTTTTGACTGTAAAAAATAAGCTGTAAACAAACATTATAAGGTTTGTCAGCATCACAGATACTGAAAACTCAAGAATATTTGAGTTGAAAATACAAAGCAGCACTATTTCAATCACAACAAAACTCAGAAGGAAATAAGCTGATTTTTTCATCTTGCCTATGGATAGATTGTACAGAATCATTATGTTTGAGAAAGAGGTAAACGTAAATGCAAGCCCCAGCAGGAACAAAACATTAGAAGCCGCTAAATATTTTGTTGAGCCAAGAGAGAGTATTCTAATCACAAACTCTGGAAACAAGAAGTAGAGTGCTAAGGCAATCCCAGATATTAAAAAGACAAAACCAATTGATTTTTTAAATAAACTTTTAGTTTCACTCCCTTTCTCAAATTTTTCAGACGTAAGAGGAAACATTGCCTTCCCGACTGCCAGGTTTGCAAAAACAATTGCTTTCCCAATCAAAGAAACAAATGCATACTGTCCTGCTAATTCTGGAGAGAAAAATCTTCTTGCAAGCAGGATATCCAGGCTGTACATTAAAACAATAGAGGTGATTGCCACAAGACTTGGCAGGTTATAAGAATAAATTTTACCAAAGTCAACTTTCTTTCTCGTGCTAGCCACGATATTTTTTATGAGTGAGAAAGATAAAATAAAAGCCAAGAGCAGGGCAATAACAACTCCTCCTATTGCCCCATAAGTTCTCAAGCCAAAAAAAACAAGGGCAATTGTAATTATCACTTTTAGTATGGCTTCCATAATCATGTTTAGCCCCATTCTTTTGAATTTTTTTGTGCCCTGCATTACTCCTCGTGTTATTGGGATTAAAAAAGAAAAGAAAATGACTATCCCTGTAATTCCAAGGAGATAAAAGTTAATATTCAGCCAGCTAGAAAGAAAGATTGAAATAAATAAAAATATCAGGAAAACAATTAATGAGAAAACAGCGCCCTTTCCCAAGCTTCTGAACAGCAAATCCTTGATTTTTCCATATTCTTTTTTAATATTAAACTTGCTTGTGTATCTTGTGACTATTGTTTGTATTGCTTCGCTTGGAATGCTAAAAATATATACAATAGACATCAAAACAGCCAGAACTCCATAATCAGAAGGGCCCAGCATTCTCGCCATTGATATCTGAAAAACATAATTAAGTATATTATACAATCCAAACATTATAATTAAGACAATGCTTCCTCTGAGAAACTCATCGAGTTTTAATTTTTCCATATTAAAATACCAGATTTTTGAAAATACTCTCTCTAAAAATTATAAATCCCAAGATAATAACAGCTATTTGAATAATCCAGATAAACCACACAACATCCTTTTCATAAACATTCTTTTTCATTTTTTTTAATGCCCATATTGCAAAGTGCTCCATCCCATAAATTTTATTGTAAGGCATTTCCAGGCTGCCGTCTTTATTTGGCTTTCCAAAGGACTGTTTTCTCAATCCTCCTCTTAATTTAAGCAATACTTCTGCAATGTAAACAGCAAAGAAAAAAACAGCCACTTTTTCAAAATTTCCCAATATTGCCATCAGGGCTATTAATCCTCCAACAGGGTATGTTAAAACATCTCCTGGGAAAACTTTAGCAGGAAATTTATTAAAAATCCAGAAGCCAATCAGTGAAAACACCATGCATAATCCCAGCAATCCAAGCCAGGTATTCCCAGTGAAGTATGCAACAAAACTCAGCGCTGTTAAGATGATTATTCCCTGCCCTGATTCCAAACCATTAAATCCTGCCAAAAAATTAAAAGTTGTTGCTGCGCCAACAACTGCCAGTGGGATAAGCAGCAAAGGATAAATTAAACCAAGAGCAGTTCCGTCTAAGAACGGAAGCGAAACAGAAGAATTGCCAGCATTTATTACAACCAGAGGAATTGATGCAACAATGCACATAATAAGCCTGAATTTCTTGCTCAATCCTCCCCTGTGCCACCCGAGCAAATCATCTATTACTCCAATTCCAGCAAGAATAAGTATTGAGGTTGTCAAAGCAAATATTTCAACAACATCCACAGGAGATTTAAAATAAAATGTTTTTAAGAATATATAGAACATTATGCCAAGTATGAATGCAAGGATGACAATTAGCCCGCCAGAACCAGCGACTTTTTCTGCTTTGCTTTTGTTCATGTCTTCCCAAAGCAGCCCCATGCTCTTGGCTTTTTTTATCCAACTTGGCATTAAAAGAAAAGCTACAAGGAAGCTTATTAGCATCGGGATAAACAGCAAAATTTCCATGAAAAACCTAGGTTAACAGGCTTTTTAAATTTTAAACCAGGCTCTTTAAAAAGCCCTTTTTGCAATAGAAAGATTAACATTAGGGTAGTTTCTCTCGAGATAGTCTGGATTGGCTTTTATATCAGATGGGAAATTAGCCTTCCAGATTTTTATAGGGCCCATGACATCATTGTAGAATGCAAAATCTCCTATCTTCAAGCCCTGTGATCTCAGGCTCTCAATCATGAGATTTGGCTCATTGTGAACATGTTGAAAGCTCTTTCCTTCCCCTAGCAAGTATAGCCTTACCCATAATGCATCCAGGTTTTTGGTGCTTAGGAATAAAGCAACCCCCA
>JAQTRH010000087.1 GCA_028711925.1 Candidatus Nanoarchaeia archaeon
GGTTTGAAACAGCCATATTCAGGATTAAAATCTTTTTCTTTCCCGACATACTTTTCCTTTTTTCTTATAGCTTTTATAAGGCATGATTTCAAACTTTCTCCAATAAATAAGTCATCCTGAAACAAAGGCAAGTCTTCCATTTGGATACCGTCTTTAAATCTGTGCACAACATAACCTATCGCCCCTTCATATCTTTTATCAAATTCTTTGGCAGATATTTTTTCTAATTCATTGATTTTTATTCTGTTAATTTCATGGCAACTAACAACTTTTGCAAGAATATCATGGCTTAGTTTTTTTTGTTTGGCATAATTTTTTCCTATATAATCCATCATTTGATGGTTACCTTCAGGAGGATTACCAGATATCACTAAATAAGGTCTTGCAATCTTATTTTCAATATTCATTTTTATACCTCTGCACTATTTCTATCTTTTTTTCATTGAGATAATTTTTATTTTTTCTTAGATTTATTAATCACATCAGATGCAGTCATTGAAAGCTCACCAAAAACATCCCTTTCTTTCTTAGGCATCTCGCTTTTTGTTAAATCTTTTTCCTTTGTTTTCTCAGCTTTAATCACATCAGATGCAGTCATTGAAAGCTCACCAAAAACATCCCTTTCTTTCTTAGGCATCTCGCTTTGAATCTCATTTTTTTTTAAATTTGTTACATCCTCTCTTTTCTGCTCATTATTTGTTTCTTTTTTATCAAGCTTAGGTTGGGTATATCCCCTTTCCTTTATGCTGCTTTGCGGCTTTTTTATAAATATATTGAAAAGATTGTCACTATCTTTAAATTTTTTCCTGTTTATTTTTATATTCTCGACTCTTTGCCTTATTCTGGAATCAATAGAGCTTTTATGGAATTTTACGGGTTCTTTTATCCTAAATGACTTCTCTTGATGAGGTTTAGGAGGTAATAAATTAGTTGCAATGGGAGTTAGCTGCGTTTTTATCTTATTTTCGTTTTTGTAAAAATGAGGATATAACACTTCAATTATTAGAATTATTATTCCAAGAATTAAAAATGGCCATATCAAAAGATTTAATTTTAAATAATCTCTTGTTTTATCATTATCTTCTGTATCTGTATAAGTTTCTTCAGCATCTTGTTCTATATCACTGATTAAATTATCATTTTGGTCTGCATCAGTTATATCAATGTCCTTATCATCTTCTTTGTCTGTATAAACCTCCTGATTTCCATCTATTTGCTGATTCAAATCGCAAATACTCACATCAATCCAATCAGTTGCAATCTCATTTAAGCTGCCATCTGAAGTAGTAATAAGGAACCTTATATTGCTGTTAAGATTTTCCGTACATTCACTTAGCCGTAAGTCATAATCATAGCTCATCTCTGAAGTTTTTACTTGTTTACAAAAACCGCGCACATTTTTATTGAAATTCCTGTCATATATGGGTGCTATATTAAATAAATCTGCTTCGTTGTAATACAAGCTTTCCCAATCTAATCTTACATAAGGACAATCTAAAATGAAGAATTCACCGCAATCCTCATAGCAAGATAAAATCTCATCAACATTGTCACAATTTCCGTCACAGCAATAAAAAGCCATAGTCGCTGCGCTAGCAAGATTAAATAGCATAATTACAATTATTGAAAATAGTATTTTGCACTTATTTTTTTCATTCATTTTTATTTTTTTGATTCACACAATCAATTATTAATCTAAAATTGTTCCAGTTATGGTTATACCAAGATCCTGGTAGTCTTCTAGTTCTCCATCACTAACATAAACTATTGAACCACTGTAACTAAAAGAGAGTTCATCTTCATCTGGATCATTTGCCTTTAAATTTATTTTGGATATATCCATTATGGTTATATCATCAGGAATATAATGTAATGCAGGGAACCTGTTTTCTCTGGCAAATTGGAATTTATAAGGCTCGCCATAAAGAATTGATTCACTATCATTTATTATGATTATGTCATCATGCCCTCTTTCAATTCTTATTCTTTCAATATTAAAACAATTTTCAATATAGTTATCTAAAATATCAATATTAGTAATATCAAAAGATATATCAAAAATATCCTCATGTATGCTATCATCAACAATGCTATAAATTTTTTTTAGCCTTACATCTGAAACAGTGTAAAAATAAGTGATATTGGTTAAGATTTTTTCTGCTTTTTTTTCTATAGAAAGAGGGTATTCCAATACTACTACTACATTATTCTCTTCTATCAAAACAGAAACATTTTTTTTGCCTTCTTTTATTTCAAAGCCCATATCTTTAAAGACAGTTAAGTTAATGTTTTCATTTAGATATTTAGTTATATAGCCTTTAAGTTGGTATTCAATTGAATTATCCTCAGGACCCTCTAAAGGAGGAAGGTTATTTTTTCCAAATATATTAAAAAATTCAGCTTTATAATTGATTTCTTTACTGCCTCCACTATAAACATATGGAAATTTTTCCCATGGATACTTCCAGGGATTATGGAAATAGAAATTAAAATTATTTGAATCTTGCTTGGTTATGGCATAATAAACTCTATAAATATTTCCGTAATTATCTTCATATGGGATAGAATTTTCATCGTTAAGAATTATCTGTCCGCCATCGCTAAGGTTTATGTAGCCCCCTTGCATTCCTATAAGCAATAAACCCTTTTTTGTGGCATCATCAAGGCATGTTGTTACATAATTCTTTATTGGTTTTACCTGGCTTTGTATATTCTGCAATTCCGCAAATTTGGGCATCATTTCTTTTTCTATACTGCCAGTTTTTAAATAAGATAAAAAAATAAATAAAAATAACAAAAATATACCAACAATTATATAAACTGTAATTTGAGCACTCTTTTTTTTTAACATTTATCTTTTCTTAATGGATTATATCAAGTAATATGTCAAGATTTTTGGTATGCAGCTTGTATCTTTTTATTATTGGATTTTATTATTTAAGCATTTCCCATCTAACACCGTCTTTGGTATCTTTAAGGATTATGCCTTTTTCCTTTAGCTCATCTCTTATCCTATCAGACTCAGTCCAGTCTTTGTTTTTCCTTGCTTCCTGTCTTTTTTCAATTAGCTGTTTTATTTCTTCGCTTAACTTTTCTTTTTTCTGTTTTTTTAATATTCCAAAAACAGAATCAAAACTTTTCATCAGTTTTATTGCTTTTTGGGCATTCTCTCTGCTCATTTCATCATTCATAAGAAAACTATTCATGTTTTTTACAAAATCAAATACAGCAGACAATGCAATTGAAACATTGAAATCATCATCCATTGCTTCCTCAAAACTGTTTCTTGCTTTTTCAACAATCTCAGCTATTTTTGGATTATGTTTATCTTGCTTAAAATTATCAAGCTTTTCCATAAATTCATTAAGCCTCTTTATTGCATTATCAGCAGCTTCCAGACTTTCAAATGTGAAGTTAAGCTTCTGTCTGTAATGTGTTGCCATAAGTACATACCTTATTGCCATAGGATTATACCCTTTTTCAAGAAGGTCTCTTAATGTATAGAAATTTCCAAGGCTTTTGCTCATCTTTTTATTTTCAACCAATAAATGCTCATTATGAAGCCAGTATTTTACAAATTCTTTTCCAGTTGCTGCCTCGCTCTGTGCTATTTCATTTTCATGATGAGGAAAGATTAAATCAACACCACCTGTATGAATATCAAAACTTTCACCTAAATATTTCATGCTCATTGCAGAACATTCTATGTGCCATCCTGGGCGGCCTTTTCCAATCTCGGTTTCCCAGAAAACATCACCATCATTTTCATCCCAGAATTTCCAAAGCGCAAAATCATGGGCATTATCCTTGTCATACTCATCATTTGCAACCCTTGCCCCTGCCTTCAGCTCATCTATTTTAAGATGGGATAATTTTCCATAATCCTTGAATTTTTTTATATTAAAATAAATTGCATCATCCGCCTTGTATGCATATCCTTTATCAAGAAGTGTTTTTACAATTTCAACCATTTCTTTTATATGTTCTGTTGCCCTTGGATAGATATCAGCATTTTCAACATTTAATGTTTCAATGTCCTCAAAAAAATATTTAGTGTATTTTTCTGTGAATTCCTTTAATGTTACTCCCTCTTTTCTTGAATCCCTTATAGTCTTGTCATCCACATCAGTTATGTTCATGATATGTTTTAGATTATAGCCTTTATACTTGAGATATCTTCTAACTAAGTCCGAGAAAATCATGGCCCTAAAGTTGCCTATGTGGGCGAAGTTATATACTGTAGGGCCGCAGCTGTACAT
>JAQTRH010000088.1 GCA_028711925.1 Candidatus Nanoarchaeia archaeon
AAAAAACCCTCCAGCAACAATAGAAAACTTTCCCCAGAATGTTGCAAAAAACTCCGCCGCCTGACTCATAAAACATATCACCTCTTTTATTCTTTTTGTGTTAAAAAATAAGGTTAAGGTGTATATAAACTTTGCTAAAAATCTTTTTAATCAAATTAGTTGAGTGTGTTCTATATCTCCTTAGAATATTTTCAACTATACCTTCAATAAAAAGATAAGTTTATAAATACTTATTATCATAATAATCGAGGTGATAAATTATGGCATCAACTCCAAAAGGCCCGCAAAAGGTAAGAATTGATTACAACATAGATAAGCATGTGTACGATGATTTTGTTAGAATGTGCAGCAAGAAAGGTTTTGTGCCAACCGTAATTGTTGAACGTCTTATGAAAAAGTATATCGAACAGAGTGGGCAATTTTAATCTTAGCATTAATAGTTTACATAAAAGGGCATATGTTCTTTTTTAAATAACTCTTTCTATTTTTAAATTATTATTCATAATCCTGTTTATCCTAACAAAATCAAGAATGATGAGCCTGTGGGGATTCGAACCCCAATGAACCGGTCCGAAGCCGGTTGCACTTTTTAGCATGGCCAAAGTCTTGTTTAGCACAAGTATCCAGGTTATGCTACAGGCCCATAGAACTAAATAATATAGTCTATTTAAAAAAGTTATTAAAAAATTAAAAAGAAATCTTATCGAAAAGGGTTTTCTCCGTCTCCAACCCAGATATAAGAGCCATTCCTCTTATTTCTCAGTTTGAGGTATTCGTGGGCTGAATGCTTGATTTTATCGTATATTCCTTTAAGCATTTTACCACCTAGAATTATTTCTTCTCCAATGCTATCTCAATTGTTGAAACTCTTACCTGCTTGCCTTCTTTGTTTGTGAATTCCTCTGAATCAATTTTTATGTTCCCTAATTGAACCTGGTCAGTTAAGAATCTCTTTGATGCAACCTCTGATACGTCAACTGCCCTTGAAATAAATTTGCCGCGTGCTTTTATTGTTATTTCCTTTGCATTTTTTGTTGTAAACTGCATAACTATTGCTGTAACATAGTTCATAAATGGTTTTTCCCCAATGAAAATTGTGTTGTCTTCTGCCATCTTGGTCCCTCCTCATCATCTGATGAATATTAAATGTCTTTCTTAGTTTTCATTAGTCTTGTAACATAACCAGCAACTACATTCCTTATCTTTGCTGATTTTATATCTGCAAACTTTACCACTAATTTTTTGTTCTCACTAAAATCCTCTTTAAAGTCTTGTCTATGTAAATCTACTAGTTTATTTGTAACCCCTTTAATCAGCTTAGTCTTTATTCTTCCCATGTAAACCACTTTCTTCATGGTAGTAATGGGCTCTTTATAAAGTTATCTGAAAATTCTTTAAAAATTATTCGTTTTAAACAACTCAGAATTAATTAAAGCGCCTGTTTTCACAGTTATATTGCTTATATCTTTCTTTGGGTTTATTTCAACTAAATCAAGGGCATTTAAGTTTCTTAAATTACTTAATCGATTTAATAAAAACATTAAATCCTGTGTATTCATCCCAAATGGCTCTAAATAACCAGTTCCAGGCGCAAATGCAGGATCCAAAACATCAATATCCAGTGAAATATACAAAGACCCAAAGTTAAGCGCTGCAGACATCAAGGCTTCTGAAACTTCTGTTATCCCTTCTGATATAATCTCTTTCATTGAAAAGAACTTTATTTTGTTTTTCTTGAGATATTCATACTCCTTTGCATCCCATCTTCTTAATCCTACAACAATAACATTGCTTTTTTTTAAATGCCCTTCTTCTATTAAAACCCTTAAATAATCTTCATGTGTTGGAGGGTTGAAATTACTTTCGCAGTCAGGATGCGCATCAAATACAATAATCCCTGGATTCTCAAACTGCCTTGAAAATGCCTTAAAGCATGCATATGTTATTGAATGATCTCCCCCTAGAATTATGGGCATTTCATCATTCTGCATAAGATAATTGTAAATGTTCTCGTTTGTTTCACTTATGTTTGAGTTATTAACATTAACAGATTCGACATTAAACTCTAACTTAACCCCTTGCTGGTTAATGGATATCTTTCTCAATTCTTCAACAATTTCACTGGGAGCAATCTCTGTGCCATTTGTTTTTCCAAGCCCTCCTGCTGAAAAAGGTATTTTGATTATCTTCATATTTTGTTTTATTTGCATTTATTATTTAAAGTTTTTTAAAATGCAAAACTATAAAAACAAAAAACAAATAGTTTCCAGCTATGGAATACAAGCAGGTTATTTTGGTTAGGCAGGACCTAAAGCTTGATAAGGGAAAGATGGCGGCCCAGGCAGCTCATGCTTCTGTTGAATCGGTTTTGAGGTCTGATAAGGAAATTGTTAAAAAGTGGAGAAATGCAGGAATGAAAAAAGTGGTTTTAAAGGTTAAGGATAAAGATGAGCTTATGAAATACAATCAGCAAGCAAAAGACATAGGCCTTAAAACAGCTTTAATAACTGATGCTGGAAAAACCCATATTGCCCCGGGAACAATCACTTGTTTGGGAATTGGACCTGATAAAGAAGAAAAAATAGATAAGGTAACAGGCAATCTTAAAATTTTTTAGTTCTAAGGCAAAAGCTTTTAAATGAAGTAAATTTTCCACAAACCGCGGGCTCGTAGCTCAGCCTGGAAAATATTTCAAAAGAAATATTGGGCAATAGTAGCAATCGGCTCTTAACCGATAGGTCGGGGGTTCGAATCCCTCCGAGCCCATTTATTAAATTTCTTTAATAAAAATAACACCAAAAACTATATAAACAAAACAATCAAACATCAATTCAATGAAAGCGGCAATCATAAGTTTGGAAAGCGAAAGTTCTAAATGGACTATTGAAGCTATGAAAAAATATTTCAATAAAGTTGACAGCATAAACATAAAAGAGATAGAAGTCAGGGCAGCAAAAAATGATATAAAAATATACCATAATGAAAAGCTGCTTGAAGGGTATGACTGCATTTATGCAAAAGGCTCTTTCAGGTATGCCTTAACCTTGACAGCAATAACAACTGCATTATTTGATAAGTGCTATATGCCCATATCGCCAGAGGCATTTGATATTGTACATGATAAATTTTTAACACAACTTGTTTTGCAGAAAAATAAGATACCTATGCCGACTGCGTATTTTGCCCCGACAATAACTGCAGCGAAGGAAATACTCAGAAAAGTAAACTATCCAATAATAATAAAGCTGCCAAAAGGAACAGGAGGAAAAGGAGTTATGTTTGCAGAGTCATTCCCGAATGCAAGCTCTCTTCTTGATGCAATAGGCCCATTGAAAGTTCAGGTTGTCATACAGGAATACATTGAAACAAACAGCACAGATACAAGAGCGATAGTTGTAGGGAATAAGGTTGTTGCAAGCTACCAGAGAAAGGCAACAAAAGGAGAGAAAAGGGCAAACATCCATATGGGAGGAGTTGGTGTTAAATGCGTTCTTGATGAAAAAACAAAAAAAGTTGCAGTAAAAACAGCAAGAGTGCTTAATTCAGATATTTGCGCAGTGGATATACTTCAGACAAATTTAGGTCCGATGGTCATAGAGGCAAACCTTTCTCCAGGGCTTCAGGGAGCAACCAATACAACCGGCATTAATGTTGCAGAAGAAATCGCAAAATTCCTTTACAAAAAAACAAAAGAAAGAAAAGATAAAGGAAAGGTAAGGGATGCATCAAAGGTATTTGAAGACCTTGGAATAAGGTCAGCAAGCGATGAGATAAAAGAGATAATAATCAACCTTGACTTCAGGGGAAACAGGATTTTGCTTCCAGAGCTTATAACCAAGATAACAAAATTTGATGAAAAAGATGATCTTATAATAAGGGCTGATAAAGGAATTCTCAGTATTGAAAAAGTTAATGGTGGACAAGGCTAAAAATGAGAGTTGCTTGTCTTTTTTCTGGTGGAAAAGACAGTGTTTTTGCAGCTTATCAGGCAATAAAAAACAATCATAAAATATGCTGCCTGATTACAATAAAGTCAAAAAGAAAGGATTCTTACATGTTTCATATTCCAAACATTGGTTTTGCAAAAAAACAGGCAGAAGCAATGGAAATGCCCATAATTTTCCTTGATTCTTCCGGGATAAAGGAAAAAGAATTAGATGATTTAAAGGATGCGATTAGCCAAGCAAAATCAAAATATGATATTGAAGGGGTTGTATCTGGAGCACTTGCATCAAATTATCAGGCAGAAAGAGTAAAA
>JAQTRH010000089.1 GCA_028711925.1 Candidatus Nanoarchaeia archaeon
GACGAGTTCAGAAAGAAGAGAGAAGAGAGAAGAATGATTGAGATGGATAAGAGACATACAGAAAAAGTTATAGAAGTTCAGGAAGAAAACCTGAAAAAAATGGAAATCAAAATTGGAAAAAATATTTATGAGGATATAAACAATGCAAAATCAGACGAAAAGATATTGAATGCGTCAAAAGAGGTTTACAAGTTATTAAGGGAGATGGTAAAACAAAGAAATGTAATAGTTTCAGAGATAAAAACAGCGGATGATCAAAAATCAAGAATCAAACAAATTCTTTCAAATCCTGTTTTTACAAATATATCAAGAAATTATATAGAGTTTAAAAGCGTCATGGAAAAGCTAAAGAAGCTTAACAACTATATTAACAAGAAAACAGCAAACAAATATACTTCAAGGGATTTAATTGAGGATTTTATATTTGAAATGAAAGAACTTGCAAATGACAATCATATAATCACTGTAATAAAATCCAGCAGGAAAGTAGTTGAAGTTTACAACAATCTTGTAGATATATACAGCCATTACGAAAGCCAAATCGAGGAAAAGAAAAAATCCCAGAATAATATAGTCAATATTGAAGAACAATTCCAAAGGAAAATAGAGGAAATAACAAACAGGCCGGGCGTTATAATCTTAGTTGAAAAAAGTCCTCGTCTAACCTCAAACTACAACATTATGGTTGATTTATACAACAACTACGGCAAGAGAAAAGAGCTTTTAAATGAATTAAAAGAAAAAGAGATAAGAAGAAGGCACTCTGGTTAGAATTAGAACTTACTAAATTAATGTTTCCTTTAAGTGCTCCTCGAATTTAATTAAATCCTTAACGCTGTCAACGTCGTCTGCAAATTCACAGGGGGATTCTATACCATAAAAATTAAAATTATGATTCTTTCCTGTTTCCTTTTTTATGCTTTCAGTTGCCCTGTTTGATATTAGTCTTTCCAAACGATTTACACCGAGGTTGTTAAAAATCAAGTTAATAGCATATAAAGGCAAAACTTTAATTGGAACATATTCTTTGAGTTTAAAATAAGGCCATAATCCCTTTTTTCTTTTTCCGTATAACCCCTTTACTGTATTATAAAGTTCTCCTTTACTTTTCAGAACATTTAACAAATCTTCATCAAGCATTAATATACTTCCATTTCTTAAATGCTCTCCCTTAAGCTTTGCAGGATAGTTTTCTTTTAAATTTTGATGGTTTAGTTTTTTGGTGCAATAAGTGATATAAATGCTTCCATCCCATTTTATAAGACATTCCTGAATAAAACTGTCAACATCTTTTGTTTTAATCAAGGGAATGTCTGACATTGAAAAAAGAATCTTTTTTGTTTTTGCTTTGTTGCCACCTTCAACAAGATTATCAAGAAGGCTGCCCTGGTCATCTACAAAATTTATTTTTTCTTTTCCTTTAACAAAATCTATGTTATCCAGTTTATCTTTTTCACCCACAACATAAATATCCTTAATATAAACTGATTCAGCCAATCTCTCCATGACATAGTTAACTATCGGCCTTCCATTCAGTTTCACAATAGATTTGTAATCAGTTGGTATATTTTTTTCAGTCTCTAGCTTGCAATCAACATTAAGTTTGCTTTTTCCTGCAAGCACAACTGCATCAATTGGATACATTTTTTCAGTTGAATATTCCATCTATCTTTTCACCGCAATCGCATTTTGATTTTTTTATGTTGTTTGTCGTTACACCAAAGCCAGAGCGATCTATTAAAAGCTTGCCGCATTTTGGACAGTATGTGTTGTTTCCATCTTCTGAAGGAATATTTCCAATATAAACATATTTAATACCTGTATCCAAGGCAATATTTCTTGCCTTTATCAAAATATCAGGTTTTGTTGGGGGATAGCCCAAAAGCTTGTAGCAAGGATAAAAGGCAGTAAAGTGCAGTGGAACATCATCACCGAAGTTTTCTTTTATCCAGATGCACATCTCTTTTATTTTTTCAAGGTCATCGTTAAGTTTTGGTATTATTAAGTTAGTGATTTCAAGCCAAACATTATTCTCTTTTAGTATTTTAAGAGATTCAAGCACTGGTTCAATCCATGAATTTGTTATCTTTTTATAAAAAGCATTATCAAATGACTTTAAGTCAATATTTGCCCCATTTATATGTTTGCAGAGCTCTTTAAGCGGCCCTGGGTTTATGAAACCGTTTGAAACTATTATATTCTTTAGGCCTTTTTTTCTCGCAAGTTTTGCACAGTCAATCATATACTCATAAAAAACAGTGGGCTCGTTATAGGTGTAGGATATTATTTTGCAATCATTATCGATTGCATTTTCTACAACTTGCTCAGGGGATATTTCTTTAACAAAAAAATCCTCTGGCTTTGCCATTGACATGCTCCAGTTCTGGCAGTGCTTGCATTCAAGATTGCATCCGGCAGTTCCAATTGAAAGAGTATTTTCACCAGGCATGAAATGATAAAATGGCTTTTTCTCAATCGGGTCAATATGCATCGCGCAGGGCCTTGCATAAACGATGGAATAAAGCTTTCCATCAATATTTTTACGGGCACTGCAAAATCCGTAATTTCCTTTTTTTATAATACAATTCCTAGGGCAGAGCTCACACTGAACATTATCATTATCTAGTTTTTTATAATAACTTGCCTCTCTCATATGAAATAATAAGAAATGTTAGTATTAAAATATTTACTTTCTAGAAAAGCATATTCTGCAAACAATAAAAATATATAAAGGAGTACCTGCCTTTATACTTTTTTAGGATGTGTTTTTTTGATAAAAAGACTTTTTATTTCTTTAAAATAGGTTATTCCTTTCAATTTATGTTTTATTATTTAAAGATTATAGGGGGTGATTGTTATTTCTAAAAATATTAAGGATTTGTCTGCCAGTGAAAAACTTGTCCTTGCCTTGGATGTTCCAGATTTAGAAAGCGCAGAAGAGCTTGTAAACAAACTAAAAGGCTGTGTTAAGGTATTTAAAGTGGGAACCCAGCTTTTTACTACAGAAGGAGCAAAAGTAATAGATATGATAAACAAAAAAAATTGCAAAGTTTTTCTTGACTTAAAATTTCATGACATTCCAAACACTGTAAAAGGGGCTGTTGAATCTGCTGTAAATCTTGGTGTTTATATAATTGATGTGCATGCCTCAGGCGGTTATGAGATGATGAAGGCAGCTGCTGATGCAGCAAAACAAAAAAGTAAGGAAATAAGCGTAGAAAGGCCTTTAATACTCGGTGTAACTGTCCTTACAAGCATAAATCAGGAAGTTCTCAACAATGAATTAAATGTAGATAAGGATTTGAATGAGCAGGTTGTTTGTCTTGCAAAACTGGCAAAATCAGCAGGACTTGACGGAGTTGTTGCATCGCCAAATGAAATCAAAAAAATAAGAGATGTATGCGGAGATGATTTTGTTATACTCACACCGGGAATAAGGCATTCTAAAGATGAATTAAATGACCAAAAAAGGGTCATGACACCAAGGCAGGCAATCAAGCAGGGAGCTGATTTTATTGTTGTTGGAAGGCCAATAAGAAATGCTATTAATCCTGTTGAGGCAGCTAAAGATATAATAAATGAAATGGAGGAAAGATAAAATGATGGATCAGGAAGAAATAATGAGGAAATTTCAAGAATCAGGAGCAATATTAAAAGGACATTTCAGATTTACATCAGGTCTTCATTCTGATACTTACATACAATGCGCCCAGGTGATGCAGTATCCTGAATTTATACATAACCTATGCAGCGAGCTTGGAAAAAGATTCAAGGGAGAGCATGTTGATGTGATAATCGGTCCTGCTGTTGGCGCAGTAATTATGGCCTATGTAATGGCAAGGGTTATGGGGCCATGGGTAAGAACTCTTTTTACAGAAAGGGAGAACGGAGAGATGACTCTCAGAAGGAGCTTTAAAATAGACAAAGGTGAAAAAGTAATTGTTGTTGAAGATGTCATAACAACCGGCGGCTCTGTTAAGGAAGTGATGGAACTTGTAAAACAAAGGGGAGGTGAGGTAGTAGGAGTTGCAGCATTAGTGGATAGAAGCGGAGGAAAGGTTGAACTGGGAGTAAAGACTGAAACGTTGCTTAACGTAAAAATGAATAACTATAATCCGGATGAATGCCCCTTATGCAAAAAAGGACTTCCACTTATTGAGCCAGGAAGCAGAAATTTAAAAAACAAGGTAGCTTAAATGAAAAATATAATTTCCATAAGAGACCTTTCAAAACAGGATAT
>JAQTRH010000008.1 GCA_028711925.1 Candidatus Nanoarchaeia archaeon
ACAGGTTATGGTGAGACAATCTGCGTTATTGATTCAGGCGTTGACTTCAACCATACGAATTTAGGTGGAGGATGGGGAAACAAGGTTATTGAGGGTTATAATGCGATAACAGATCAAGAATGCAGTGATAACCCATTAGCATGCATTGATGATACAGCGAGCAGCCATGGAACCCACGTTGCAGGTATAATAATCTCAAATCATAGTCAATATAGAGGTGTTGCTCCAGACGCAAATATTGTTGTCGTAAAGGTACTTGATTCTTTAGGAGAAGGCGAAACTTCAGATGTTATACAAGGAATTGAATGGTGCGTTAACAATGCATCATACTTTAATATTTCAGTTATAACAATGAGCCTTGGTGAAGATAGCCATTACAATTCCTATTGTGATGATAATTATCCTCTGATTGCAAGCGCAATTAATTCAGCTTTTAACGCAGGGATTACAGTTATTGTTGCAGCAGGAAATAATTACTCCAGCGAAAAAGGTATAACTTCTCCTGCATGTATTGAAAATGCAATACCTGTTGGAGCAGTTACATCAGAAGATGTGATTGGTTTCCAGAGAGGGGATATCCTCGATTTGGTTGCACCTGCTTACAGTATACATTCAACGATCAGGAATGACGGATGGAATGATAAGACAGGAACATCAATGTCAACACCACATGTAGCTGGTGCAGCTGCCCTAATAAAACAGTTTGTGAGATTAAAAAATAATACAGATATATCTCCTTCAGAAATAGAGAATATATTGGATTCAACAGGAAAAGAGGTTGATGATACTTTGAACACAGGAAGAAATTACTCAAGAATAGATGTTTATGCTGCTATAATGGCTATTGATGATGATTATTCTCCTTTATTACCAATGGAAGACCCTTATCCATACTATAACATAACCAACTGCACTGAGCTTCAAAACATGAATAATAACTTATCAGCAGATTATAGATTGGCCAATGACATAGACTGCTCAGACACAATAAACTGGAACAGCGGAGAAGGATTTATTCCAATCGGAAACAATACAGAAGGTTATAGGTTCTCAGGCACACTTGATGGGCAGGGCCATAAGATAACAGGGCTTTACATAAATCGTTCATCTATTGATTGTCAAGGATTGTTCGGCTACATAGACTCAACAGCAGAAATAACAAATGTTTCACTTGAAAACGTAGACATTACCGGACATGGTGATGTAGGAGGGCTGGTGGGTTATAATGATTATGGCACTGTAATCAATTCTTATGCTATGGGGGATGTGACTGGCTCTTCATATTATGTAGGGGGACTGGTGGGTTATAATAATCGTGGCACTATAAGCAATTCTTATGCTACAGGGAATATGACTGGCTCAGAGTATGTGGGGGGGCTGGCGGGTGATAATTATCGTGGCACTGTAATCAATTCTTATGCTACAGGGAATGTGAATGGCTCAATTGATGTAGGGGGACTGGTGGGTTATAATGATTATGGCACTGTAATCAATTCTTATGCGACAGGGAATGTGACTGGCTCTTCATATTCTGTAGGGGGGCTGGTGGGTTCTAATAATCATGGCAATGTAAGCAATTCTTATGCTACAGGGAATGTGACTGGCTCAAGTGATGTAGGGGGACTGGTGGGTGATAATTATGGTGGCACTTTTAGCAATTCTTATTACAATTTCAACCAGACAAAAATAAATGAAGAGAATGTAATTACAATTGGCGCAATATATGAAGATGATTTCAACTCATGGGTTGGTATAAGAGAGCCGTTTGATGCTTCTGATTATTTGAATATTGATGGAGATTATTATCTGATAAAGAATATAAGTGATTTCAAGCATTTATTGAAGCTTGGGCAGAACTCTTCATTTAATTATAAGCTAGAAGAAAATCTTGATTTGGCAGATGAAAAAGATTTTTTCATCTCATATTTAGCTGGAGAGTTTGATGGAAATAATAAAACAATACAAAACCTTAATTTCAATTACTCTTTTGTATCTAGTGTAGGATTGTTTGGCTATGCTGGTACTGGCTCGGAAATAAAAAACATTGGACTGATTGATGTTGATGTGACTGGCTCAGATTATGTAGGGGGGCTGATGGGTTATAATTATTATAGCACTGTAAGCAATTCTTATGCTATGGGGAATGTGACTGGCTCAGATTATGTAGGGGGGCTGATGGGTGATAATGATTATGGCACTGTAAGCAATTCTTATGCTACAGGGAGTGTGACTGGCTCAAGTGCTTCAAGTGCTGTAGGGGGACTGGTGGGTCATAATAATCGTGGCAATTTAAGCAATTCTTATGCGACAGGGAATGTGACTGGCTTTTTAACAGTAGGGGGACTGGTGGGTCATAATAATCGTGGCACTGTAATCAATTCTTATGCTACAGGGAATGTGACTGGCTCTTCATATTATGTAGGGGGGCTGATGGGTGATAATGATTATGGCACTGTAATCAATTCTTATGCTACGGGGAGTGTGACTGGCTCAAGTGATGTAGGGGGATTGGTGGGTCGTAATGATGATGGCAATGTAAGCAATTCTTATGCTTTGGGAAATGTTTATACTGGTGGAGGATTAGGGCGATATCACGGCGGTTTTGTTGGAGGAAATTATCAAGGTATAATAAACAATTCATATTCAAAATCTTATGTCGAGTCAACAAATGCTGATTCAGGTGGTTTTGTTGGATATGTTGATACTGGTGGTTCTTATTCTGATACAAATAATTTCTGGGATAATGAAACAAGCAATAAATCAACTACAGCTGGAAATGCAACAGGCAAGACAACTGCGCAGATGAAAAGTATAACAACTTTTAATGATACTTCTACAGAGGGATTGGATGAATCTTGGGATATTGTACTTATCCGGGATTATGATAATGAAACTTGGTATATACATGATGGAACTGATTATCCAAAGTTGGGTTGGGGATACATAAATACAATTCCAACACAGCCAAGTTTAACAACCCCTGCAAACAATTCTTATTTAAACTCAATAAATATGACATGGAATGAGTCTGATGATATTAATGGAGATACAGTCTATTATTATGTTCTTGTTAATGGAACACAAGCTTGCTATACAAATAACCTAAACTGTTCATACAATCCTTCAGATGGTTTTTACCAATGGAATGTAACTCCTTACGATGGTTTTGGGAATGGAACAACATCTGAATCATTTTTCTACACTTATGATACAACTCCTCCTTCTTATTTAAATTTCGGAAAAAACAACTCATTTGTTGAGGTTAATGATACTATTTTGTTTTATGCTTCATGGCAGGACTCGATTGCAGGGCTTTCTCATTATATCTTCAGCTGGAACAACAGCGGAACAATGGAAAATGATACTGCTCAACCTTTAACATTATGGTGTAACATCACAAGAAAAGTTAACGCAACGAATAATTCTATAATCCTTTGGAATATTTATGTCAATGACAGTCTTGGAAACTGGGAAAGCATAGGAACACAAATATTTAAAATAGGAAACCACCAACCACAAAAACCGAGTATTACAAACCCATCAAACAATTATTATACAAATACTGATGTTTCAATTAATTGGACTTCAAGCACTGATGATGATTCAGATACAGTAAATTATTATGTTATGTTTAATGAAACTCAGGCATGCTATACCCAGGATATCAACTGTTCTTATCTTCCATTATCAAACGGAAATTATGAGGTTTATGTTGTTCCAAATGATGGGCATGAAAATGGAACAGCATCTGATTCTATATTTGTTTATTATGATACAATAAAACCAATTATAACCTCAGTCTCATCGTCAAGCGTTACATCAAGTGGGGCAACATTAAGCGTTACAACAAATGAAAATTCAACCTGCAGGTATTTAACAAGCAACCAGGCTTACTCAAGCATGGATTCAACATTTACAGCAACAGGAGGAACATCGCATTCAAGTGCCTTGAGCGGCCTTAGCGCATCAACATCATACACCTACTACATAAGATGTATAGATTCTGCAGGAAATGCAATGAACTTTTCAAACTTTACAAGCTTTACAACAAGTTCGTCAGGAGGCGGATCTTCTGGAGGAAGCAGCAGCACAGGAGTAAGCACTCCTAGTTTGGATTATGAAGAAAGAACCCTTGGCACTATCGCAGCAGGCTCAACAAAGAGTTTAATCTTTTATGAATCAGAAATTTATGGAATAACAGGATTTGAAGTAAAAGCCAAGGAAAGGGTTACCAATGCAAGGATAAAAGTTGAGATTGGCTCGCTTCCTTCAGGTGCATCAAAACCAAAAGGAGGCGTTTACAAATATATAGATATAACAGCATCAAATATAGATGATGATGAAATTGAAAGCGCGATTATAAAATTCGAGGTAAAAAAATCATGGATTGAAAGCAAAAAATATGATTTCAATTCTGTAAAGCTGCATCGCTATAATAATAAAGTGTGGCAAGAGCTTGATACAAAAAGGATTGGCATTGGCTCAGATTACTACTTTTACAGCGCTGAATCACCGGGATTTTCAACATTTGCTATAACTGCTGAAAAGGTATCAAGCACACCAACAGCAACTACAATAGTTGCTGAAGAAAAGGTTGCAGATAAAAAAGAAGATACAGAAGGAAAAAAACCAGATAAATCAGATGAAACTAAAATGGAGGAAGAGAGCATGATTCCAAAATTCAATCTCCCAAATATCAGCTGGCTTAACTGGAACTGGATTATTATTGGGATAGCTGTTTTAATAATCTTTATTTTTGTTCAGGCAAAATGGAATATAATGCACATTAAGGTTGGATTAGAGTCAGAATCTATACTCGCATTAGGCGGCAAGATAGAAAGCGCAAACCAGCTCATTAAGGATGGAAAGATAAAAGAGGCAAAAAAGATTTACCTTAGTACACTTAAGATTTATAATGGCCTTCCAGAGAAAGAGAAAAAATGGGTTTACAAGGACATTAACAATCTTTACAAAAAAATAAATGAAAAGGCAATTAAATAAACTATAATGTTATAATAATTATCAAAAAAATGAAAAACTATTTAAAGAAATAAACTTTTAATTAAAAAAACTTAACTTAAAATCATTTTATAATAAGAGGTGGTGTTGGTGGTATCTTCTTTTAAAGAAAACAGTATAAAAAACTCAATGCGATTTTTCTTGTTTTTGTTTATCCTTGCGGTTTCTTTTTCAACTGTAAAAGCAGAATTAGACATAAATGTGACCAAGACTGCATTGAATGATGTAGGTAATTTTAATGTAAATGACGTAGTTGAGTTTCAGATTATTATAGAAAATAATGGAACCCAAAATATAACTGAGATAAATGTCACTGATAATTATAATAAATCACACTTAAGCTATATAACATCTTTTCCATCAAATACATCAAGCAACTCAACTCATATTGTTTGTGAAAACCTTAGTTCATTTACACCACCATTACAACCAGGGCAACCCGCTTTTCTTTTCATAAATTTTACTGCCATAGCTAACGGTTCAACTGACAATTATGTTAATGTTTTTGCATCAAATGGTACAGCAATAATTGACAGACCGAGCAGTTACCAGGTTAGTGTTGGACTTGGAGGAGGACCACCTCCCGGTCCAGGAGGAGATGACTGGAATGAAGGATTGTCTGAATGGAGGTCAAGCATAGTATCACCTTATTTGGTTCAAGATGAGGCAAGGATGCTTAACTTCAGTATATACAGGGAGGCAGGAGAACAATCATGCCTTAATAATCTTACAATAACTTTTCCATCAGATATTATATTTAATGGTGATAATTCTTCGAGTATAGATTCTAGTAATTATACGACCAGCTCAGATTCTAACAGCATTACATGGACCGCAACAGGAGATGATTTTTTCTGCGGCTCTGGTCCTGAATACTTTTTGATAGATGTAACATCAACTGCAGATTACGGAAGCGATACATTCACTGTTAAAGGGTATACAAATGAAAGCACGCCGAATGATGAAATAGAGTTGACTTTTTTTACAACAACAACATTTGAGTATAATGGGACAGTTTATGATATAGATGGTTCTCCTCTTCAAGGAGCTGTTGCTTCCCTTACTGTTTTAAGCTTTGGACAGACAGGAGATATTTCAGTAGGAACCTTTGAAGACACAACAGATTCAAATGGTATCTTTAACATAGAAGATGTTCCAAGCCTTGGTGCATCATTTGATGAAGATGAGGGATTTAGCGGTCCAGGAGGGGAAGAAGGGCAATTATTTTACAGATTAAGCGCAGCTCATTATAATGATTCAGAAAATCATTATGCAATGTACATAGGTCCTAGCCTGCCTGAGATTCCAGAACCTGAATTAAGGTCTGAGTGGGGATTAAACGAACCTGAGATATATTTAAAACATGCTGTAAGCTTTTATATAACAGTTGAAGGCAGGGATTACAAATCAGGTCCTGCTGAGGAATTCAAAACAAATCAAAGCGTATGCAATGAAACAGACGGATGCCTTGATATTGCATTTAACTGGACAAACATAGGATTTAGCTACGGACTTAAAGATAAAACATTAGGATATTCTGTTTCATCAGAGCATACTTCATCTTTAACAGAAAAATATATTGCAGCACCCCTTAACAGAAATTACTCATTGATGGTATTCCCGGAGGCATCATTCCCTATATATATTGACTTTGTTAATATCCAGCAAAATTGTAGTGAGGGGGGCACAGACATCAGCGTAACAGGAGTTACTGCAACATGTACAATAACTCATGGAACTTATTTTATCAATGCAACTGTAGCAGCAGACCAGAATATAACACCCTTAACAGGTTATATAAATCAAACACAAGGTTCATTTGATGAGATGTGGATTGTTCCTTATATGTTAGGAGGAGGAAATATGCTTTTTGACCAGGATACACTTCCATTTAACCTGGGACAGATGATGAGATGGCCAACAAATAATACTCAGTATGATGACTCATATAATAAAACAAGTGGTGAATATTCTATTTACCTCCCAGCAACACAGGCACACTCAGATATAATGCTTATGGCTTTTGCAAGAAAAGGCAGCAACTACTACCATGATTTATATAAGCTTTCTTTAGAGGGAAAGTCACTTGGAATATCAGAACTTAACTTTACATTGAAACCATTAATTACAGGAGGAACATACAAATCAATAACATCAAATAACATATCAGCTGACTGGAACCAGACAACTGTAGTAAATACAACAGCAGTTCAGTTTAATCTTGTAAGCAATGGAAGTTTATTAGAAACAGAAAGCTCATTTGTTGAGATGAAACTCGAGACAAACAGCATAGAATATATGAGAATGACAAATGCCCAGAACGGGGCATTTACATTTCCTGTTATTGATGGAGGGGGAATAAAGAAACTTACAGTATACTCCCAAAGCTATGCTCCTGTCTCAACACCAGTCAGTTCAGCTGTTTTGAGTGGTGTAGAAAGTACAAATACAATAACGTGCAACGGCGGCATATGTAATATAACCTTATCAAGATTTGATACCTTTGATCCAAACAATCCTGAAGAAGAAATAGATATCAGAATAGACTTCTATAAATCAAACTCAACATGCGATGTTCCAAACCCTCCTGAAGGATGCAGCATGATGGGTGATGGAGATGAGGGAATGGATAAAGAGGGTTTTTCACCATTAAAAGCAATACTAATGGGTGATATAAGCTTAAGAATAACAAGCGGAAACATATCTGTGCATTATGTGAAAACAGATTTGCTTGCCTCAGGTCCGCCAGATGCAGCATTCTCCCAGGATTTCAATGGAAGCGACTCAAGCGCAGTATGGAAGTTTGGAAGCAGCGGTCCTGAGATATATGACTATATACTAATAAGCATGCCATACTCAGAAGTTGTAGAAAACAACCACATAAAAATGAAGATACCTTTGCTTTATGATAATGACTTTGAGGAAGTTTGGAACAGCGCAGACAATAGCACTAATGATTTAAATGAAACTGATTACAGTGATTATTTAAATAATCCATATGAGAACTATCTAAATGGAACAGGCGTTAGCTGTTCTCAAACAGACGAAGACCTTTCGAGCGGGTTGTGTTATAAAGACACAGCAAATAAAGTTGTATGGATGAAGATTCCCCACTTTACAGGCGTTGGTCCCGAAGTTTCTGTTGGAGCCCCAACGATTTATTTGATGAGCCCGGCCAACAATAACAGGACAAACAACCCTCGGCCTTCTTTTGTTTTCAATTTCACAGAGGACATAAGTCTTAATGCAAGCTGCACACTATACATAAATGGAACTGCTTTTGGAGATAATTCAACATCATTTAACTATACTGCAACAACCATCACAACAAATGGTACTATAAGTGAAAATGAAAGTTATAACTGGTGGATTAACTGCACTGATACAGATGGCGATGAGGGCAAGTCAAATGTAAGAACATTAAATATTGATTTAACAAAGCCAACTATAACAGAAATAGACACAGATGATATTACATCAAGTACTGCTGAATTAACTGCAACAACAAATGAAGACTCAACATGCAGGTATTCAACAACAAATGAATCATACTTTTCTATGGGCAACACATTCAGCACAACAGGAGAAACATCACATTCAAAGACATTAACCAGTTTGAGCGCTTCAACATCTTACACTTATTATGTAAGATGCCAGGATACTGCAGGAAATGCAATGAACTTTTCAAACTCCACAGGCTTTACAACCTCTGCTGCATCTGCAGGCAGCAGCGGGGGTGGAGGGTCAACAACAATTACAACATATGAAGAAGAGACTTTCGGAACGCTCACAGCCGGCTCAAGCAAGTCAGTAACTTTCTCTAAATCATCAACCCTTGCAGTAAGCGAAATAGAAATCACTGTTAAAAACAAGGTTACAAATGCAAAAGTAAAGGTTGATGTTGGCTCGCTTCCTTCAGGAGCGTCTGTCCCTTCATCCTCATCAGGGAGTGTTTATAAATATATAACCATAACCCAAACCAATTTTGATGATGAAGATATTGAAAAAGTGACGATTAAATTTAAGGTCAGCAAGTCATGGCTTATAGAAAAGGACTACAGAAGAGACAGTGTATTGTTTCATAGGTACAATAGCGGAAAATGGACAGCTCTTGACACTGAAAGAACAGGAGAAGACTCAAATTACTACTACTACATCGCTGAATCGCCCGGATTCTCAACCTTTGCGGTAACAGCAGAGGAAGATACTTCTTCAGATACGACAGCATCAACTGAAGAAACCACTGAGGAGGAGACTACTGAAGGAACACTTACAGAAGAAACACAAAACACACTAAATCCTGCTACTGATGAAGAAACAACTTTGGAAATAAAAGAGCCGAATCCAGGAAAGCAATCAGGGATATGGGCAATAATAGTAATATTAGCAATATTAATTTTGGGTGCTTTTGGTTATTTTGTTTTTTACAGAAAGGGTGAAAAGGAAGATAAGAGAAAAAATAAGGAAAAACAAAATCCTGATTCCGTTTCTAAACCCAAAGAAAAAGAGGATAAAAAACAAAAGAAGAAATAATTTTTGTTTTATATTTTTATTATTTTTCCTTTTGGCCCGGGATTAACTATAACAGTTTTTCCAATTTTGTCTGTCTTATTCGCGTTTTCATGCAGATGCCCACATACAACAAGAATCGGCTTAAATTCCTTTATAAACTTCTTTAACGGCTTGCTTCCAACATAACTTCCTGAAATATCATCCAAATTTGTTTTGTATGGCGGCTCATGAGATAAAAATATAACCTTACTTTTATCATCAATCTTTTTTTTAAAAAAAGGAAAAGAGTCAACAAAGCTTTTGTTTTCTGTTGAAAACCCTCCTCCTCCATGCCCGAAAAAAATAAAATCATTGTTCCTATAGCTTCTTTTATGAATATAAATTATATTTTTAAACTTTGCGCATGCCTTTTTCATCACAGAGCTTTTTTCATGGTTTCCATGGACAATCAACACTGTTTTTTTAAGATTGTTTAGCCTTGCAAGAATTGAATCGAGATTCTGCTCAAAAACAGTCAAGTCTCCTGCGCATAAAACTATATCTGATTTTTTTGATTTTTTTTCAATTTCTTTAAGGCAGGATGCGCTGCCATGAACGTCAACAAAGGCTAATATTTTCATATCTTTTAAAAGAAACACAATTTATTTAAATGTGTTGTATACAAAGGATTTATAAACATAAGGCAGAATTTAAACAATATAAATCTTGGAGGATATCAAATGGAAAAAAATAACGTAATTCTGGTTTGTTTTACATTCATTCTTTTGGTGCTTATTTTTGCAATGGTTATAAGTGCTCCTGCCTACACAGGCAGGGTTATTGATGTTAACAACCTGGATGATGCGCTTAACCAGGTTAATGAACTTAAAGACGAATACAACCTGAAATCAAACACTTTTCCATCCTTTATAGCAAGGATTTTTGGAAATGAAGTAGTAAATATAGAGATAACAAGAAGAAATAGCTCTGTTGAAAATATAGATATGAAAACAGTTAATGGAAAAATAATAAAATTAAACAATATAACCGAACCATTCACACTTAAAATAACTACAGATGAAGATACCTTTGATGAAGTCTTGAATTCAGATGATCAGATTAGGGCGTTTAAGAAAGCCCTTGACAAGAGAAAAATAAGATACCAGTCCATGAGATTCAGAACAACAATGAAGATGGGAACAGTAAGGACTGTTCTTGCAATCAGGTCATTTTTCCGTTGAGATTAAGCAGAATTGTAATAGTCCTCAAGAACTATGCTGTCAACATCCTTAAGGGCCTTTATAATGTAAAGCCTTCCTTGGCCTATCCCAACAATCTTTTCAGCAAGCTCTTTTCCTTTTTTATCAAGATTAACGCCTATCAGGGAGATTGTTATTCCGTGGTTTTTAGCTGATGAAGCAGCTTCAATAGTATTTTTATAAGGCTCTTCTCCTTTTGTAGGGAGAGCATCTGTAAGCAAGATAACATGCTTGGTTATATCCTCATTGGGAAACATGCTAATTGCCTTCTGCAAAGTTATTGCAATATTTGTTTCCTGTGAAGCCCTTATCTTTGTTATTTCCTTAAGGAGCAGCATAAAATCAGAGGTAGGCATTATCTCGGTTTTTACATCAGATCCAAATGCTATAAATCCAACCTTGTCTTTTTCTTCAATAGCCTTGAATGCAAGAGCAATGCCTGCCTTTTTGCATTGCTCTATTTTCTCACCCCTCATTGAGCCGGATGCATCCAATGCATAAACTATATATGATTGGCCTTTTGCCTGCCTGTCATATGTTTTTAAGTCTTCAATTTTAAGGCTTTTATGCCCTCTTCTTATAGCAGTTTTCAAAGAGCTTTTTATTGCTATATCCCTGTATCGGTCTTTCTTGAAATTTCTTACATCCTGTCTTATGCCATATTTATCTGATTTTCTGCTTAGCTTTTCTCCGAGAATTCCTTTTGGGGCGATCTTATCAATCTCCTCAAAATAAAGGGTTAATGATGCCAGATGAACAGCCTCATCTGTAAAAGAATTTTCTTTGTTAAGAAGGTTTTCGTCTTTCATCGCATCAATATTTTTATTGATTCCCTTCATAAGCTCTTTCCTGAATTCAGGAATGCGGATATTTTTTTCAACGTAAGCAGGGTCATAGCCGGTAATCTGCCTTATTATCTTTTCACCGAAGATATTTTTTGCTATGCTGTAATCCTTAACCAGCTTTTCAAATATCATATCCGGATTAAAAGATGAAATTCCAAGGTTTATTGCCTCGCTTACAAGCTTGCCCTTTTCTATTTTTTCGCGGTCATTTTCAAGCACAGAATGCATTAACCTATCATTAGTTAAATCAGAACCAGGCTTTCCTTTTTTTTCCTCAATTTCTTCCAGTGAGCTTGGAAGCATGCTACGGGCAACCACCTTTTTTTGATTGTTTTGACTGCAACCTTAACTCAGAATATTTCAAGTCAACAAATTTTTCAAATTCCTCTTCGATATATTTTTTTGGATTAATCAGATATTTTGTTGACGGCTTAAGCTTTATCCTGTGGCTTAAGACAGATACAACAACATCCTTGATATCATTAAAGCAGACTGTGTTTCTTGAGTTAATAACAGCGTTTGACTGGGCCCTTTCATAAATGCCTAAAGATGCCCTGACACTTGGAAATTTCTCAAGCTTTTCATCATGCCTTAAGCTTCTTATAAAAGCAACAACCATCTTCAAAAGATTTTCAGGGAAATCAGCAATTTTTTTGCCTTTTTTTATTATTATTTCTGTTTCAATCTTGTCATTCTCAGGATAATCCATATAAACCATGTCAAACCTGTCCAAGAAAACATCAGAGAGCTTTTCTGTGCTGCTGTCCTTTGGATTCATTGTCCCTATAAAAATAAAATCAGCATCAATATCTATATTATAAGAGCCTATTGTAGCTTTTTTCTCTTCTAAAACCTGCAATAATGCATTCTGGAGCTTTTCAGGGCATCTATTAACCTCATCAAAGAAAAGTATTCCATTGTTTGCCCTGAATATCTTTCCAGGGGTGAAAGCCTCAAGGCTTAAGGGCCCGAATTTCATTGCCTTTATAGGGTCTATATCCCCAATAAGGTCTTCTGCTGTTAAGTCAGGGCTTCCCTGAATTCTTACAAACCTTTTTTGCCCTTTAATCTTTTTGATATCAAGCTTTTTTTTAACTTTTAGGTTTGATATGCATTCAGGGCATATAGGATTTTCAGGGCTGCAGTTGTATGAGCATTCAACAAGGTCTTTGTCTGGAAGAAGCATAGCCACATTTTTTGCAAGCGTTGTTTTTCCTATGCCAGGAGGCCCAACTATTATTATGTGCCTGTCCATAAGTATTGCTGACTTTAGCTGCTTTTTTGCCTGTTCCTGGCCGATTATATCACTAAGGCAGTCTTGTTTTGAAACAAATGTTTTTTTTAGCTGTTCAGATATCATTTTAAACTATTTACAGAATTAAAGGCTGTTTATAAACGTTTTTATTTTAGTCTTGTTGTTTAAAATCTTCTTTGATATTTTTTATCTCATCAGAACCAGGGTCTTTTTTCATTATTATTATGTTGCCCCTTCCTTTTTTTATTCTTTCAACAATTCCCTTGTGCTCAAGCTCTGTTATCATAAGGCTTATCTTTGCCTCTGAAAGGGGGATTTTCTTTCTTATGTCTTTTTGTGTTGTCCTTCCCCCGTTCTGCTTTATTACTTTTAAAACTCCGTCAAGATTTTCAGGGATTTCTTTTTCTATATCCTGCTTCATCTTATCCTCATTTATCTCGTCATCTTTTGGCTTTTCAGATTCAATATTATTAAGAGGTATAACCTTATCTTGTTTTTTCTTTCTTTTATTGAGAACAATTACAACTAAAATTATTGATAGCAAAAATACCGAGCCTATTATTACAAAAAGCAATATCCCTTGTTTTTCAAAAAGCTTTTTAGTTGATGTTTCATTGATTATCCTGTCTTCTTCTTCAGAAGTTACGTACATCACTATATCATGTATAAACTCGCCTTCATCTCTGACAACAATCTTCTCCTCGGCCAGATATTTTACTCTGCCACTTTCTTCATATTTTGCCTTTATTGTATATTCGCCTACAAGAAGAAAGAAGGAATATGTTCCGTCTGTTGAAACCATGTACTGCCTTGGATAAGAGTCAACCTCCACCTCTATTCGGCCGGTCATCTTTTTTAAGTCAGGGTCATAAATTTCTCCTTTTATTATAGCTGCCTGGCAAAAATTCAGTGAAACCAAAAGCATGAATAGGAGAGTCACCAACTTTTTTTTCATGATATTGTGTTTTAATTCTTACTATTTAAATATTTCTAAATTTTAAAAAACATTATACCTCTTTAAATGAGATAATAAGACTTAAATAATCTTTTTCTAATATTTAAAGCAATAATAATCCTTTATAAAGTTTTATAGGTTATAATAATGCTTTAATTTGATTCAAAAACAAGTAAATTTATAAATGATATCTGAGTTCTATATTATAGTTCGGCTATATTTTTTGTGTGAGAACCAAAGTTCCACACCTTTTTTCTTTTTATTCTATTGCTATAGAAGCTAGTTTCATACTTGTTTCCAAGTCAAATATTTCATATTTTAAGGATTCCCTGTCTTCTTTGCTTAATCTTTTATATTTTTCATTTATCATACTAAGAACTCCTCTTGCCCCTAAGGTATCCCTCGCTGAAATACATGACTTAAAATCCTCTATCAATGGAAGTATTTCTTCTTTGCTTGATTGCTTTACCTCTTTTTTTACTGCTAGAGGTTTTTCTTGTGGAGCAATTTCACTTTTTTTCCTAGACGCTTTTTTAATCTGTTCCGGCGCTGTTTTAACTGCAGTTTTAAGAATTTTCTTTTCTTTGAAGCTTTTTAGTTTTTTCTCTCTTTCTTCAAGTTCTTTCTCTTTTAATAAAAGCACTTTTTTCATATCATTGTTTTCATCAATCAGTGTTTTTAAGCGCCTTTCCTTTCTCTCCAATCTTTTTACTTTTTCTTCATATAATTTGCTTTCATCTTCAATTGATTGCTTCTTTTTTTCGAAATTCTCCCTTTTCTCGCTAAGAAATTTTAGCTCATCTTCCATTAATTTTATTTTGCTGTTTTTCTCATCAATTTCCTTTTTCCTTTGCTGAAGCATGCTAAGCTCCTTCTTTTTTAGTTCATTTTCCAATCTTTTTAATTCAATCTCTTCTTGCTTGATATTTTTTTCCCTTTCATCAGCTGACTTGGTTTTCAGCTTAAGCTCATGCTCTAATTTCTTGTTTTCTTCAATAACCTTTTCAAGATTCTTTCTTGTTTCTGCCAGCTTATTTTCCTTGTAAAGGTACTCTTCAGCTTCTTTTTTTAGAAATTCCTTGTTTTTTTCAATCTCTTTCTTGTTGCTTTCAATTTCTTTCAGTTGCTGTTCCAGATATTTTATTTTTTCATATCTTGAATCAACATGTTTTTTCTGCTCATCAACTTTTTCTACTTGTCTGTATTTTTTGCTGATTTCCTGCTTTTCTTTCTCTATCTCTTGTTTTTCTTTTTCCAGAACTTCTTTTTCCTTTTTCAAGGATTCTTTTTCTCTTTCCCTTAAATTAATTATTCTGTTTTTTTCCTGAAGAAGTTTGTTAATTTCAGATTCCTTATTTTTTATTTCCTTTTCTTTATCAGATGCAATTAACTGTTTTTCTTTAAGCTCTTTTTTCAGCCTTTTGTTTTCCTCTTTAATCTGATTTATGTCTGCACTGAAAGATCTCTTTAGTATGTGTTTTAATCCGCCAGTTTTTGCATTCTGCTTTAATTGCTTTTCTTTTGGTTTTTTGATATTTTTTTGCTTGTTTTTTGGTTTTTTATCCTTTAATTTCTTTTTGTGAGAAACCTCTTTTTTCTTTGGCTTTTTTTCACTAACAGATTTTGGTTTTGCTGGTTTAGGAACAGGAACTATTTTTGTTTTTGTTTCAGCAACAGGCTTCTGCTTTTCTGGCTTAGGAACAGATTTTGGCTTAACTGGTTCAGGAAGAGAAACGGGCTTTTCTTTTTTTTCTTGTGAATCCTTTTTGTTTTTTTCTTCCTCAAAATCAGGAAGGTCAGGAAGCTCTAGGCTTTTTGGTGTTTTTTCTGCCATTTTATATACTAATTTTTTGATTATTTAAAAATCTTTGTTATACTTTTATGATAGTAAACAAAAACAAGATATTTTACCTAAAATTAAGCTCTTTTAGCATAAAATCATAAGCTTTTTAAGTAATGCAAGAAAACCCCTAAACAATAATAATTATTGAGGTAGTTAAAATGGATGAAAAACAGATTATTTGCTCTTCATGCAACAAAAGGCTGACTAACAAGCAGGGCGCAGCAAAATTTATGTGCCCTAACTGTGGTAAAGCAGAGATAATAAGATGCAAGCACTGCAGGGAGATTGCAGCAGAGTATAAATGCCCTGAATGCGGCTTTACAGGTCCAAACTAAGAAAATGGCAAGCGTAGTTATAACTTTAAGGATAATGCCAGAAAGTGTTGAGACAGACTTGAAAAGTATAGAGGAAAAAGTAAAGACCTTTGTTTCAACATATGGTGGAGAAGTAGGCAAAATAGAGGAAAAACCAGTTGCTTTTGGACTTAAGGCCCTTGAAATCATATTTGTAAGCAATGAAGACATCGGAAGCACAGACAAGCTCGAAAGCAATATAGCATCAATACAAGGAGTTAATTCTGTTGAGGTAACAGACGTAAGGAGAGCTATTGGTTAAATAATACATGCTCATCTTTTTGGGAGGATAAAATGAAATTTGCAAGTGTATATATGGTTATATTTATTTTAGCATTATTAGCATTGGCAGGATGTTCTGATAGTTCACAGACAAAGCTGGCAGGCAATACTATTGTAGGCACAACTAATGGTTCTGATAAAGTATTGGCTAATTTCTTTTTTGGAGAGGGATGCCCTCACTGCACAAGCCAAAAGCCTTATCTGAATAAGTGGGCAGATAAATATCCTGAAATTGAGATAAAGGCATTT
>JAQTRH010000090.1 GCA_028711925.1 Candidatus Nanoarchaeia archaeon
AACTCTTCATCTTTGAATACATCTTTAATCCAATTGGCAAAGTCATTCCTGTCAAAAGTTACATGATGATTAAATACATCGTCATCAAGAACTTCCAGAGCATCTGCCAACTCTTTAACGTTTTTTACCTGCTGGCCATTGCACAAAATAAAACAATTTTCCTCAGGTGCATTTTTTAGAATTGACTTCTTTATTTTCTCTACCTTAGAAACTCCTGTTTTTTTGCCTGAAGTTTTTACTTCCTTATCATGCGAACTGCTCGCTTTCTTTCTTGACATCCACCCACCTCTTTTTCCCCTTTCGGGATGATTTTTCTTTTTTTTACGTTTTTTCTTTTTTTGTTTTTGCTCTTTTTATTTTATCTTCATGACAAAAAAAATTAAAATTGCATCATTAAAGTATATTAAACAAGTCTGATTACGCTAAATCATAACCTGCTTGTTATTATCATACTTGTATTCTCATGAAACCCCTCAATTTTCGGACCTTTGTTAGGATTACTGCCGAATTCCTCCTCCTGAAGCATTCCCAATTCCTTAAGCTCAGTTTTTACCCTGCGGGCAAAATCATTCAATACATTCATGAAAACTATGTACGCATCATAGGGACTGTCATAGGGATTGAAATACTTGTGAACATCCCCGTCGCTGAACCATTTCGTGCACATATAATAAAAATGGTCTGAAGTTGTCAGCTTTCTCCAGGTATCTATAAGCACCCTGTTATTTGTCGCTTTGACATACTTTTCCAATTGATACAGTGCATGCGATGCAGATTCCTGAAGAGGATTTCCAAGCCAGGCAGTAAGGTCCCTTTCTAAATCTGCCCATGAGGTAAAATTATGAACATCCACAGTATCCCTTATCTGATATTTTCTTGCAGCCTCGCTCACTGTAACAAAATTATTATCAGGATTCTTTAATAGCTCACCGGGTAACTGCTCCATAAACTTGAAAATCCCGGTATCTTCCCATTGGTGCTCTCCAAAGGTTTCGTAATCCATAAATAAATTCAACAGCTCTCCGCCGCCATTAATCTGGTTTACCCAATTTGCATATTTTTCTGCATACAAAGGATGATCAACCCAGTTTTTATCGCTGAACCTGAACGCAATATCATCGCTTAATTTGTAATTTTTCAACAGGACTTTTATTTTTTCTGCAGTAACTGCATTATAAACAAAATTAGGACTTCTTCCATTAAGAATGTGGTCTGCACCCTCTGCAAGTATTGCTTCAAATCCCATGTCCTGAATATATCTTGCAAGCTCATTATTGAATATTAATTCTGTATTTCTAAAAACCACAGGCGTCTGATTGAATAATTCCTGCATTTTTTTTCTGTGCTTAAGAACCTGCTCCCTGAATTCTTCTTTTGAAAAAATGTAAGATAAACTGTGATTATAAGTTTCGCTCAGAAATTCCACACAGCCCGTGTCTGCAAGTCTCTTGAAGCTTTCTATAACCTCAGGAGCATACTCCTCAAACTGCTCCAATATAGAACCCGTAACACTAAAGCTAACTTTGAATTTTCCATCATGCTGTTTTATCAGATTGTAAAGCAAGTCATTTGTTCTCAGATAACATTTTTCTTTTACTTTGTTTATTATCGCCTTGTTCTTATGGTCATCAAAATAATTAGAATGATTTCCTATATCAAAAAAAGTATAGTGCCCAACTCTAACAGGCTGATGAACATGAAAGTAAAAACACACACTTACCATTTAATTCCCCTCACTCCAGACAAGTTCTCTGTATATATTTAAACATTTCGTTGCAGGTATATCCCACACTGCAGCTTTTGCCTCATGATAACCATTATTTGTCATTGCTTTATGAAGCGGTGCATATGTCAGCAATGCAAGAATTTTATTTGCAATCTGATCAACATCCCAGAAGTCAACTTTTAACGTATGATTCAAAACTTCAGCTATTCCTGACTGCCTTGAAATTATTGTGGGAGTTCTCTTTAACTGAGCTTCATAGGGCACAATGCCAAACGGCTCACTTACACTTGGCATCACAAAAACATCTGCCATGCTGAATAATTTTTCTCTCTGCTCTTCATTAAAGAATCCTGTAAATACAAATTTATCAGCCATACCCATAAACGCAACTCGTTCTATCATCTTATTAAGCATGTCTCCTGTACCTGCAATAACAAAAGTAGTATTTGGCGCTTTCTCAAGAACTTTTTTTGCCGCAGCAATAAAATAATCAGGACCCTTCTGCAAAGTTACTCTGCCTGCAAACAAAACAATTTTATCCGTGGATTTTATTGCAGGCGCATCATATATAATAGATTCATCCATAGGGGTTGCAGCATTATGAACAACCCTTATCTTTGAGGGATCTATAAAATATTTATTTATGATAGTGTCTTTTATTTTGTTGCTTACAGTTATTACCCTGTCTGCGTTGTCCATTCCTTCCTTTTCTATCTGGTAAATTTCAGAATCTGCATGTATTCCGCCTGATTTATCGAACTCAGTTATATGAACATGAATAACCATTGGTTTGCCAGTCATTTTTTTTAATGCAACAGCAGCAGGAAATGTTACCCAGTCATGGGCATGTATAACATCAAATTCTTCTTCCAACGCGAGAAGCTTAACCTGCTCTGCAAATCTATATACCTCCTGTTTTAGATTTTTTCCGTAAATAGGTCCTCCTGCAAATTTTCCAGCAGACATAGATGAGAGTTTGCTATATGCCTGATTGTATGATTCCTGTGTAGCATATGCATGAAGTAAAGAACTTATTTTCCTAACATTTAATTTTATATTTTTATACTTGTTATTTGCTATAAGAATTTTGAATCTTGTTTTTTGAGTACTCAATTTTGAATCAAGACCAGCATAAACATCTTCAGGACCAGAAGGCATCACAAATGTTACATCAACATTTCTTTGGATGAGGGCTTCGCTTAATGCGCTGCATACTATTCCTGCCCCTCCTGCGAAAAACGGCGGGAATTCCCATCCTAACATTAATACTTTCACACTACCCCTTTTTTGGTACTACACTATTTTGCTGTATGTATTATATAAATGTTTCGAATATAGCACATATATGAAAATAATCATAATTTAATAGTTTATTAAATATAACCTTATAATAAATATAATACTATAAAACTATCATACTTTATTAAAAACAAAATATTTATATACTAGTTTATTCGTGGAAAAAGAATGTTAGATGAATTTTCAGAAAATGAGATTGCTGGCTCTAAATGGCAAATCTTAAAAATTCTTTCTAAAAATCCGCAAACCCCCAAACAACTTGCGGACAAGCTTGGAACAACGATTGCTAATATGAGCCAGCAACTCAAATTACTTGAGGCATATGGATTCCTGAAAAAAGTCAGGGCAGACAAAGGACCAAATTCCAGGAAAACGAAAGACCTGAGGGTAATGTACTCTTTAATTAAGGGAAAGACATGGTTGATTAATGTTGCACCTGGAAGTGTAAAAAGAAAGGAAATTAAAATAACCCCTGAAACAAACATTCTTGTAAACCTTTTGCTTCTTGACCTTAAGGAAGAACATCCTTTTGTGCTTAATTTCTTCCTTAACAACAACGTTGTTGATTACATAGATTCTGCATATTATCTGAAATCAGAAAAGAATGAGATAAACATCCTTGTAATTACGAAAAAACTTGAATACTTCAGGGAAGCAAAAAGTGCCCTGAAGGTAAAATACAAAAGCGAAGAGAGAACTATAAGGTTCTGGAGCCATACCCTCCTAGAAATTAAAGAAGGCCTTTCCAACAAAGAAAAATACTTCCAGGACCTTGTCTCTCAAGCTGAGCCATTGTATGAAAAAGAACACGTT
>JAQTRH010000009.1 GCA_028711925.1 Candidatus Nanoarchaeia archaeon
GCTGAAATTAATTCAAGAGTTTCTATATCCAGAAGAGTTGGCACAAGATGGCGTTTAATTGGCCATGGAATAATAAAAGAATAAAAAAATTAATCTGAAAAGCCTATAAACATAAATATAAGGCCCACAAAGGCAACAAAGATTCCTAGGCTTCCTTTTATTAGGATAAGAAGCTCTGGCCACCATTTTCCCCATGTTGCATAAGTGCTTATTCCCACTATGATTAAAAGCAGGCCGAACAAAATTTTAAAATATTTTCCTACTGTTTCTTTTGTTTTTTCACTCATTTTACCACCCTTTACTGTTAGTCTGTTTAAGTAATTTTATAAATATTTAAAGTTTTCGATGGTTTTAAATATAAATTATAAAACTATAGAATACGATGAAAAAAGAGAAGAAAGGAGGACCAAGTCTTGTTAAGTATATTATATTCTTTTTCATAGTCTTCTTTATAACTCTCTATTTTGTATTCCAGCCAAAAGATATTCATTCAACTACAATTCCATTTATTATTAGCTTATCCTTATCCTACCTTTTTGCGATATGGCTTTTCAGCCAGAATGAGTAAAGCTAAACATCAACAAAAAGATGGTGCTTTTCATTGCCTTCAAGCTCTTTCATTATTCTCTTTATAACTGCTGCCTTTGGGTCAGGCATCAGCTTTACCCTTTTTTTCATATCTTCAAAGCTCTTGAAAGGCTCTACTTTTCTTTCATCAAGTATTTCCCACATCCTCTTTTTCCCCATTCCGGGCAAGAGTTCTATTGAGTGCATTCTTGTGCTTAAAGGCTGTGCATTGTTAAAGAAATCAACAAACCTTTGCTCATAGTTCTCAACTATGCTTTTAACCACAAAATCAAGCTCTGATTTTGCAGTTCGGGTTAGTTTTGAGAACTGAAGCTTTCCATTAATATGGTGTATCTTGTCTCTTTTATCCTGCCCTATGTAAACATCCTCATTTGGCTGCAGAAAAATTTCTTTTTTCGGAACAAGCTCTAAGAGAACAAAATTTTTTTTGCCTATAGCCTGGGCTATTGCTGTCTTTTGGTGGCTTGGTCTTGAGTCAAATGGGTAGCCATTCGGCAAAAAGTCAAGCACAGTTGCATATTCCTCCCTTTCATGCCTTTCCATTTTATTATTCTTTTGTTTACCTCATTTATATATTTTTGTTTTTTAAGATAGTTTATCCTAAAAAGAAATAAGTCAGTTGTTTTTTTCAGCAAACTCATCAACAATTCCTGCGATTTTTTTCACGTTATCATTGCTGATTGTCAAAGCATAGCCTTGCAGAATTACTTTTACATCATCAACAGTCCTTGGCATCAAGTCAACTATCTTTTTGATGTGAATATCTTTCAGTCTTGGTATATTTAGGCCCTCTATTTTTTTTATTAGCTCATCATGTTTGGACTTGCTCAATGTCTTGAAATGGCTTAAATACTCTTCTGTTTTTCCAACCCTGAAATTAAGCTCTTTATCGCGCTTTTTTATTTTCTCAATCTCTTCTTTAAGCTCAACCATGGTGATTGGCTGTTCCGACAATATTTCAGGATTTACCATTTTTAAACCTTAGCCTTCTTAAGATGAACAGGATGGACTACTGGCTGTTTTATATTTTTTCCGTCCTTGATTGAGATTTGATAGCATCTTCCAACTTTCTTTGTTACTATGCCTGATTTTCCGTGAAACCTTGGAAAGTACATTCCTTTCTGCACAGCTGGCTCTGCCTTTAAGATTACTCTTTCCCCTTCCTTAAAGTTTTGGAAAAAATTGCTGATGCTTATCTTTCCTTTACTTCTTCTTGGTTTAAGGAGTTTATGCCTTGTTTTTCTCCTAAAACCGCCTATTCTTTGAACCATTTTAAACAACAAAAGGAAATTTCACTATTATAAAAACCTTTTGATTTAAATTTTAATTTTAAACAACAGAAAGATTTAAATATGTTGCAGGCAAAATTAATGTAAAATGCTTTTAAATGAAAAAAGAGGTTGCTTTAGTTTTCTTTTTTTTGTGCCAGCAGTATTTGTACTGCCAATAAATCCTGAAGTAGTTTTCAATATACTTAACTTTTTCTTTGGAAGCCCAGGAGATGATGGAACAGCATTATTCCTAAAAGCAGGAATATGGATTATACTTTTTGCGCTTGTTTTTGGGGTTTCGTCAAAGATGTTTGACAAGAAGGGAATAGCAACTATTTTTTCAATGGTTTTTTCACTTATTTCAATAAGGTTCATACCAAATGAGTATATTCATTATATTGGGCAGGCATATGGAATACTTGGCATTGTATTTCTTGTCTTGTTTGTAATTGGGGCAACGCTTTTCATTTTGAATAAGTACTTTCCGATAACCGAGCATAAGGCCTTTGGTTTTGTATGGGGCCTGTTTTACTTTTTTATAGCATGGTGCTTTCACCAGCTTGCAAATCTTCAGTTGTATGATTTTCCAAAAATTCAAGAGGCACTTCAAACAATAGCTCCATGGGGCAGGGTTGTTTCAATAGTCCTCGGCGTTGCATGCTTGATGAAGGCCCTTGGAGGAAGAAGTAAGTACGCAAGAGAGCCTTCTAGGAGGCCAGAAAGACGTCCTCCTGAACGTAGGCCTAATCCAGAGAGAAGAGAACCAGAGAGAAGAGAACCAGAAACACCGAATGAACCTCAAACTGTAAGGATTAGGTCCCTTACAAGTTTAAAAGAAAAATATCATAATTATGTTTTTAATTTGTTTAGTGGGCGGAGTACAGAACAGCGTGCAAGAAGAAAAAGACAAAGGATATTACAGGCAATGAGGATTATAGTAAGCCAAGCAGAAAGAATGGGATGCCCTAGAGATAGATTCTTACACAGTAGAAAACAGGGAGGAATAGGACAATCAAATTTTGAACGACCTGAAGTTTATGAACAGCGTTTAAGACAAAGAGGATTAATTTAAATTTAATAAACTAAACAAAATTATTTGAGGTGATAATATGAAAATAATGATTGTGTTTATAGGGCTTTTGACTATAATGGCCGGAGTGCTGCCTTTTTTTAATGGCTTTGGAATTATTCCATCCTCAGGCCCGATTTATTCAGGAATAATTGTGATTATTGGATTAATTGCATTGTGGTATGGAATAAAAGCATTAGGATTGTGGGGCTCCCAAAAGTTTATTGTAGCTGTTATTGGGATATTCATTATATTGGGAGGATTAATTCCTTTTTTAGTGAGTATGAGCTGGATACCAAGCACAATTCCAAGTTCAGGAATGTATTATTCAGGAATAATAATTGCCATAGGACTAATAGCTTTATTTTATGGCTTTAAAAAACAATTTTAGAATTATTCAATTTTAACTTTCTGACCTATGCTTTGGCCGGGCATTCCTTTTTCAAAAAGAACTCTGACAGCGCCTTTTCCACCGTGAACAGCTCTTACTTTTCCTGTTATCTGCTTTCCAGAAGAGCTTGACCATACTACTTTCTTGTCAACTAATTTTTCTGCCTTTTCCTTGGAATCAACACCATCAACTATTAAAATCATCTGGTTGCCGTACTGGGTGTGTCTTCCTCCCCTGAAATTAGATATTATTCCTTCCATAATCTCACTTCAAAGGGAAAATCTGGCTTATTTAAAAAGCTTTTGGAATCAAAGCAGAAAATAAAATATAACTGGCAATAACAAACATCCCATTGCATGAGTTCTTGAGGTTTTTATTATTGGGGCAATCATGCCCAGTGCAGTGCTTGTTAAAAGGATTAAGAACCCTAATGGCCCTGTCAAAAAAATAACAAGGATAGTTATAAGTAAAATCACAGATAAAACAATCTTGCGGTAGCTTAAAATGCTTATAATCCTTGAAAATATCTTAGCGAGAAACACGGCCAGAAAAACAGAAAGCGAGCCGGCTATAAGGGCAGAGCACAGAAAAACAATTATATGATTCATTGAAACAGGGCCAATAAGTTTTTGCACAGCAATTATTGAGCCATTTCTTGCCTTATCAAGAACATAAAGTGTTACAATTGAGAGTATGAAGTTAAAGGTGTTTATCGATCCCATAAGTATCATAAATCCATCTTCTTTAAGGTTTTTTGTTATCTGCATCGACATCACAGCAGCAGTTGATGCTCCTAACCCTGGCATTACAGCTGTCACAAAACCTGAGAAGTTTCCTGAAAGCAATGCCTTTAATACAGTGGAATTTTTGACTTTAAGATATTGTTTTTCAGCTTGCTTTGGAATTTTTTCATTGTCTGACAAACTTAAAATCAATGTTGATGTTCCAAACAATCCAGAAAAAAGTGGAAAAAGAGGGTTTTCAAAATTAGGCATGTTCAAAACAACAATTCCAAAAATTCCTGAAAGCATGAAAACAAAAAAAGCCCACAATCTTTTTCTATCCCTTAAAATCATAAAAAAAACAACTGCAATAAGCACAAAAACAATGTAATCCTCAATATATGGATATGAAAACCTTACAAAGGGTATCAATGCAAAGAAAATCAAAACACTAAAAATCAATGCCCCAAAAGAGCCAACAACTGTTAATTTTAATGCTGTCATTCCAAGGCCTTTCAATAAATACCTGTGGCCTGGCAATACACCTAAGGCCATGTCTGAATCAGGAGCCCCTAAAAATATAGAGGGAATTGCATCAAGAAAACTGTGTGTTACAGACATTGCTATGACAAAGCAGCAAAGTGAAACAACATTTGTGTAATGCAGCAAAACCGGAGAAACACTAATCATCAAAACAGAAATCAAGTTAATGTGTATTCCAGGGATTAGGCCTGTAAAAATTCCAGCACATATGCCTAAGATAACTGCCAAAATTAATTCTAAAAACATAACACTATTTCAAATGAAGGAATTATTAAGGATTGCTCTTTATAAAGCCGGGATTTTCCGGAATAATTATAATGCACTAAAAAATCTTCTGAGAAAAACAAACATTTTTAAATAAGCTGATTTGACGAAACGCGTCAATCAAATTTCAAGACAAGAGGGCAGAATGAAAAAAGAAAGATACAGTTTCTCGGTTGAGGAATACATGACTAAAGAAAGATTCAACAAAGTAAAAAAACTTGCAAAGAAAAATCAGACTCCCTTTCTTGCAGTTAACCTAAGTGTAATCAAAGAAAAATATGAAGAGCTAAAATCAAATATGTCTTTTGCCAAGATATACTATGCTATAAAAGCAAATCCTGCTGATGAAGTTATTAAGCTCCTTTTTGAACTTGGCTCAAATTTTGACATAGCATCTGTTTATGAACTTGACCAGATTCTCTCACTTGGAATAACTCCTGAAAGAATAAGTTTTGGCAACACAATCAAGAAAGAAAAAGACATAAAATATGCTTTTGATAAAGGTATTCGCTTGTTTGCAACAGATTCCTTAAGTGATATGGAGAAAATATCAAGACAGGCAAAAGGCTCAAAGGTTTTTTTCAGACTAATATCAGAGGGAAGCGGCGCTGATTGGCCTTTGTCAAGAAAATTTGGCGCACACCCTGATAAGATATACCAGCTGATACTAAAGTCAAAAGAGCTTGGTCTTGAGCCATACGGGCTTTCATTTCATGTCGGCAGCCAGCAAAGAGATATTGGGCAATGGGATGAATCAATAGCACAATGCAGATACCTTTTTGAGGCTGTAAACGAAAAGGGAATAAAACTTAAAATGATTAACATGGGCGGCGGATTTCCGGGAAAGTATAAAAACCCCACATATGACCTGCCTGTTTATACAAAAGAGATTACAAGATTTTTGAAAGAGGATTTTCCAGAAGGGTTGCCTGAAATAATCATAGAGCCAGGACGTTCGATTGTTGCAGATTCAGGAGTTATTGTTTCTGAGATAGTGCTGGTATCAAAAAAGTCATATTTGAGCCCTTACAGGTGGGTTTATTTGGATATAGGGAAATTCAGCGGGCTTATTGAAACGTTGGATGAATCAATAAAATATCCGATATATGTTGAAAAATCAGGATCTGTATCAGAGGTTATTCTTGCAGGTCCAACATGTGACAGCCAGGATGTTTTATATGAAAATTTCAAATATAAACTTCCTGCAAAAATTAAAGATAAAGACAAAGTGTATATATTCACAACAGGTGCATATACACAAACATATTCTTCGGTATATTTTAATGGATTTCCTCCATTGAAGATGTTTGTTATAGAATGATTTTTTATTGGATAAACCCATATTTAATTGCAGGAAAAAAACGCAAGTTATTTATATTAATTAAATTTAAGTAGAGTATAATATTAATTAAATGGGGTGAAAAAATGGGAAAATTAGACATTGGAGGAATAGCCTTTATTGTAGGCATGGTTTTAGCAATAGTGATTGCCTTGTTTGGAACAACAGCAACTTGGGTAATCTGGGTTCTGGCAGTACTAGGACTTATTGTAGGGTTATTGAATGTAACAGGGAAGGAATCAGGAAAGTTCTTGCTTGCAACAATTGCTTTTATGGTTACGTTTAACGCTCTAAGCAGAGTATTTGAACCCTTGGGTTCTATAGGAGCATTCTTGAATAGCTTCTTTGGACTGTTAATAGTTTTCGTAGGTCCTGCAGCAGCAATTGTAGCACTAATTTCTTTGATACATATAACAAAGAAATAAGTTTTTATTTTTTATTTTTCTTAAATATTTTTAATTTATTCTTATTGTTTTAAGATTCAAGTTTAGAAAATTAAAACCTTAATCTTTCCAAAATCTTTTTATACAAGTTTATTAATTTAAATTTTTGATAGTTGAATGGAAAATCCAAGGCTAAATTATGAACAGCTGATAAAACAGCATCTCAATATATTAAAACATCTTCAGTATAAGTCTGGGTTATTTGCTGCATCAAAAAAAGATGTTGATACAGGATATGATAAATCCTGGTTAAGGGACAATTTCTATGAGTGCCTTGCATTTGAAGTGATAGGAGACTGGGAAACCGTAGAAAAAACATACGAAGCATTGTTAAGGGTGTTCATAAAGCACGAATACAAAATCGATTATGCAATAGCAAGAAAGCCGCAGCAAAAGCATGAGTATATTCATGCACGATATAACCCTGAAACATTTGATGAATTCTGGGAAGACTGGGGAAACAAGCAGAATGACAGCATAGGCGCAATACTTTTTAATATAGGGAGATTAGTTAATGACCACAAGAAGAATATGCTTAAAGACGAAAGCCATATAAGGATTATTAATAAGCTCGTAAAATACCTTGAAAGCATTGAATACTGGTGGGACAAGGACAGTGGAATGTGGGAAGAGGAGGAGGAAGTTCATGCGTCCTCTGTTGGAGCCTGCGTTGCAGGCCTGAGAGAGATAAAAAAAATACCCGAGATAAACGTTCCTATTGAAATGATAGACAAGGGCATGGAAACATTGAAATATCTTCTTCCAAGAGAATCAGAAAAAAAATTTGTTGATTTGGCGCTTTTGTCTTTGATATTCCCCTATAATATTTTAAGCAAAAGACAAAGAGACCAGATTCTGAAAAATGTTGAATATCTTCTTTTAAGAAAAAGGGGAGTAATAAGATACAAGAATGACCACTATTACAACAAAAATCCTGATGGTTACAGTGAGGAGGCGGAATGGACTTTTGGGCTTAGCTGGCTTGCAATAATATACAACCATATGGGAAAAAAGAAAAAAGCACAGAAATTTCTTAATATGGCCATGAAAACGGTCACAGATGATGGTGTTCCAGAGCTTTATTTCTCCAACTCAGATGTCTGCAACCAAAATAATCCTTTAGGATGGTCAGAGTCATTGTTTATAGTTGCCCTGCATGACATGAATGAAAAAATATTAAACAAACCCTGAAAATCTTGCGGAATTTCTTGGATTGGTTTTATTAAGAATCTATATTTAATAATTTTCATGGATGAAAAAATGCTCTTTAAGCTTGCTTTGATTGTTTCTTTTACAGGGATATTTGCTCTTTTTGTTATATCAGAAAAAATTGAGATACCTGAAAAAAGCATTGATGAATTAAGTGAGAATGACATTGAAAAAGATGTTAAAATAAAAGGAACTGTTACAAAAGCAGATAACAAAGATAAAATAATTGTTCTTGAAATATCCCAACCAAATACCATAAGTGTTGCTTTGTTTAAAGAGGATAATTTAACAATAGAAAAAGGCAAAGAAGTTGAGGTTATAGGTCAGGTAGATGAATTTAACAACCAGCTTCAGTTGATAGCCAATGAGATTAAAGTAATTGATTAGGATTTTTCTTTTTTCCCGGCAAATTTTTCTGCCCTTTCAAGCATTTTCTTCTTCAGGCCAATAAAAACACCGTCTGGCTTTCCAGCGCAGTAAGTGGCTTCCTTGTCTTTTATAATCTCATTAAGCTCCTCGCTCTCAATATCAATATGCATAATTCTCGAGTTTGTTGATGGATCTTTTTTATGTAAATACACCTTAACATTTTTTATTTCTATTTTGCTTTTTGCAGGACCACTCATAAAAACACCTTTATCTTGGAAGGTTTAATAATATCCATATAAATATCAGAAATGCCAAACCAATGAAAAAATACAAAAATCTCTTTGTCGTTTGCAAAACCAAATGGAATAAAACCAATAAATCCGCCAACGCCAAATTTGACATCTGTTTTTTCTTTATCTATGTTTGTGAGTGCGCTTATCATGATAATTATAACTCCTAAAAATATAAAGATTATTCCTAAAGGTATCAGCTGCTTCATTTTACAAAACTTCTCTTTCAACTGCCTTTAATACCTTGTCTACAGCAACAAAAAGGTTTTTATCCACTATTTTAGCTGTTTTTTCTTTTTCGCCAACAACAAGCGTTCCAAAAACCTCTGATTCCTCTCCTTGCTGGTTTAATTCAAGAACAAGTTTTTCAAATTCCTTTAAGTTGTCAGAAAATTTTCTGCTGTAGGAGCCAATAATCTTTTTCAAAATTATCATTGTACCTCCATCAATTTCTAAGAATCCCTTAAGCTCTATTCCCCCACCTAGCTTAATAACTTCTGCCATAACCTATCACCCCTGTAGGTATTTGTATTATTGATTTATGGCTATAAAAAAGTTTCGAAAATTCATCTTGAGTTTAGTATACTTTTTAATATATTATTATACTTTATATATCTAAAATTTTAATCAATTTAGTAAACTAATACAGAAAAAAGTATATTATTATACTAATATTACTTCAATTCTCTCTTTTCCAGCGCCAATATTCTTTCTTTTAAGCTTTATCTGGCCTATTTCCTTAGTATTTTTCACATGTGTTCCGCCGCACGGCATAAGCCATTTTCCGCACTCCCAAAATCTTCTTGTTGGGTCTTTCTCATCCTGAAATGTTTTTATATCAATTCCTTCCTTTATTGTATTGTTTGTTTTTTCCTGTATTTCCTCAAGCAATAAACCAACAGATTCATCGTATGCAAAATCCAACCTTGCCTTGTCTATGCTTATGTTTGAGCCAATTACTTTCTGTTGTCCTACTTTTTCAATAAAATAATAATAAACAATATGCGCTGCTGAATGAATTTTCATTATCTTATACCTGTAATCCCAGTCAATCTCAACCTTAACATTATCGCCAACCGCAAAGTCAGGCTCTTTCTCAAGGATATAATAAATCTCATCTTCATTTTGTTTTACTGCCTCTAAAACATTTATTCCATTAATTGTTCCCTTGTCAGACGCTTGGCCGCCAGAAAAAGCAAAAAATACTGTTTTGTCCAACCATACCTTATTGTCCTCAATAGCTGCAACCCTTGAATAACACTCTTTCATATATTGATCCTGCCAGAAAAGTTTTATTACCATTTTTATCAAAAATAAAAAATTAAAAAAACTATTTAAAGGTTGTTGTTTCATAATTAGCTATTAGTTATTACTTATTAGTAATTAAAATAGAAAGCTTTATATATAAGGTAAATTTTATTACAAAAATGGAAAAAAATAGAGAATATATAAAAAAATGTATGATAGAAAGTTTAGAAAAAGAACGTAGTGAAATATTAGAATGTATAGAAGATAAAGAAAAATTAATTGAAAGACTAGAAGAAGAAATGTCTCCTGAAAATAGTCAAGGAATAGTAGATTATTTTAGAAACTTATTAGATTATAGAAAAAAAAGGGTAGAATTAACAGATAGGCAAAAAGATCTTTTTAAAAAAATTAATTCTAAGATTGGGATTCAAGCAGAAAATATAATTGGAGATTATCAAAGAAGAATAAAAGATGAGATAATAAACATAGAAGATGAAATTACAAAACAAGAAGAAGTAATTAAACCTGTAGAAGGAAAAATAATATTAAAAACTCTCTCCTTGCATGGAATAAAAAAACAGGATATAGAAAGTAATGGTTATTGGTTTCATTTTGATTATAACTCATATTTTGTAGGTTTTGTTAATCAAAGTGAGAGATTATGTGGTGAAATGTATAGAAAACCAAAAAATAAAGAAGAGGAAAAGCATATGAAAGAAATAGAAAGACGCATAATAAGTTTTCCAAGAAAAAGTTTTCTAGAAAATAAAGAAATTTCAAACATAGGATATAAGAGGTTTAAGAATATTTCAAACCAAGATAAAAATTTAAAAATAATCTCTCAATTTTATGAAGCCATGGTTAATGAGCCTTTTAGGGAAGGTTTATTTGAGATTATTAAAAATGATTTAATAAACAACTTCAAGGATATATTCCAACAGGTTTTTAATTACAGAAGTTTCATTCTCTATGGATCACCATCTAAGACAACAAAGGATCTAATAAGTATTGCACATTTACCTTTAAAAACAGTTAAAAAAATACAGGATGATTATGCAACAGTAAGAATCGATGAAAAAGAAAGCTTAGAAGATAAGTTGTCTTATAACCTTAAAAAATAAATTTTTAACTATTTAATCTTTTTTCAATAAACAAGATATTTAAAGAAATAATAATTCTTTTGTTTTATGGCTAAAATTTTCATAAAAACCTTTGGATGCTCTGCAAACTACAATAACTCAGAGATAATGGAGGGGCTTTTGATAAAGGCAGGCCACTATGTTGTTAAAGAGCCAAAGGATTCAGATTTAATCATAGTAAATACCTGCACTGTAAAGCTGCCCACTGAAAACAAGGTTAAGAACAACATAAGGGATTTCTTAAAGTTAAACAAAAAAATAATTGTAGCTGGATGTATGCCCGAAGTGCAGAAAGATACGCTAAAAAAAATTTCTCCACAATTATCTTTTGTCGGAGTTTATCACACAAAAGAAATTACGAAAGCAGTCGATAAGGTGATTAATAGATATTTTGTTGACTTAACCGGAAAAAGAGATGAAACAAAACTGAATCTTCCAGTCAAAAGAAAAAACAAAATAATACAAATCATCCAGATTTCAGAGGGATGCAATGGAATATGCACTTACTGTATTGTAAGGTTGGCAAAGGGAAAACTGTTTTCTTATCCAGAAAAGGATATTGTAAAACAGGTTAGGTCTGCTGTTAAAGACGGCTGCGGGGAAATTTGGCTAACATCGCAGGATACTGCTGCATACGGCCAGGACAAAAACATAGACCTTGTATCACTTCTTAGAAAGATAGTTTTAATCAAAGAAGACTTTATGGTTAGAATTGGAATGATGGATCCAAACAACTTAATTTTGATTTTAGATGATTTAATAACTCTAATGAAATCAGAAAAAATATTCAAATTTTTGCATATCCCTATTCAATCTGGGAATAATGAAATCTTAAAAAAAATGAAAAGGCCTTACAACACAAATCAATTTAAAAAAATCATAAAAAAACTAAGAAAAGAAATTCCTGAAATAACAATAAGCACAGATATGATATGCGGCTTTCCCGGAGAGACAGAAGAGCAGTTTAATGATTCTATAAAATTAATAAAAGAAATAAAACCAGATGTTTTGAATATATCAAGATTTTGGCCGAGGCCGGGAACAGAGGCCGCATTAATGAAAAACCGAGTGCATGGCAGAATAACTAAAAAAAGAAGCCAAATCTTAACACGGGAATTCAACAAAATCTGCACTAAAAGAAATAAAAAATGGCTGAAATGGCAGGGAGATATTTTAGTTGATGAGAAAGGCCAAAAAGGCTCATTCATAGGAAGAAATTACTGTTATAAACCGGTTGTAATCAAATCAGAAAATAATTTAATAGGAAAAAATGTTAATGTAAAAATAACAAAAGCAACAAATCACACATTATATGGCATCAGGATTTAAAGAGTTTTTTTGTTCATATAAGCTTTTTAGTTTTTTATTAGCATCTTCTATTTTTCCACTGTAAAGTCCAGGATTTTCAACCATGTTGTCTTGGTAATTTATTTTTAATTTTTGCAATTTATTTATTTTAGATTGCAGGTTATCTGCTTTCTTTAATGCTTTATTTCTCCTGTGTTCTAAAATCTGTTCTTCTCTTTCTATATTTGATTCATAGGTTTCTTTTGTAGTTATTTTTGAGCGTAATTTTTGTGATAGAGGAGCAACTATTATTTCGCCAACAAAGTCTCTTGTTCCATCAACAAAAAATTTGCTTGCATTGTATGTAGATTTAACTCCAAATTTTGATAAGCCATAAGACAATTTTCCTGTACCATTTATTGCTTTTTCAAGAGGGTTATAGTTTTTGGCTATTGAATATGTTCCATAGACAGCTAAAGCAGACAATCCTGCTGCAGCAATATCATCTAATCCAATGTTTAAAATTATATTTTTACTTCCTGTATATTTTCCTAAGAAATCAACTATATGTGGATAATTAGAGTATAAAGCAATTGCAGCTCCGCTTACTGTTGCAGCCTCGCATAATCCTTTGTAAACATCAGACATTTTCTGTTTTAATGTATTTTGTTTATTGCTATACCTGGCTGCTTGATTTTGTTCTACATAATCATCAATATTTTCATTTAAATTATTTTTGCTCATATTAAAACCTCTTATTTGTTATTACTAATAAGTAACATATTTACTATATAAAGCTTTCTATTTTAAAAAATATTTGCATATTAAATAGTTATTATCATATGTTGTCATATAAAACAAAAACTTTAAATACAAGCAGCGTTTAAAAACAATTATGAAAGAGAGGGTAACACTAACGCTTGATTCTGATGTTATAAAGAGGGTTGACTCAACAGTTGATGGTTTTAATGTTAAGAATCGTTCTCATGCTGTTGAGCTTCTTGTTTTAAAAGCTCTTGGAGACAATGTCCCAAAAAAAGCAGTTATTCTCGCAGGAGGCAAGGGAACAAGGTTGAGGCCAATAACCTATGAAATACCAAAGGCTTTAATTCCTGTCCACGGAAAAACACTTACAGAGCACCTTTTTGACCTATTTAAAAATTACGAGATAAAAGATGTTACTATGGCAGTTGGCCATATGAAAGACAAAATAAGGGATTATTTCAATGATGGGTCAAAATTTGGGTTAAGGATAAAATATATTGAAGAGAATGAGCCGCTGGGAACAGCAGGCCCAATAAAGCTGGGGAAAAAACTGTTTAAGGAATCTTTCATTGTCTCAAATGGTGATGAGCTTAAGGACATCAACATAGAAGAAATGTATAGGTTTCATAAGGAAAACAATGCGCTTGCAACGATAGCCCTAACAACTGTGGATGATCCTAGCAAGTATGGAGTTGCAAGATTATCCGGCTCAAGGATACTGGAGTTTGTTGAGAAGCCAAAGAAAGAAAAAGCCCCGTCAAATCTTATTAGTTCCGGATTTTACATAATTGAGCCAGAGGTAATTGAATTGATTCCAGACGGCTTCGCAATGTTTGAAAAAGATGTTTTCCCAAAGCTTGCTGAAATGGGCAGGCTTTACGGCTATCCATTCAGCGGCCAATGGTTTGATACAGGGAATATAATAAGGTATGAGAAAGCATTGAAAGAATGGAAAGATTTAGTTTAATCATTCTAAGGGTGATAAAATGAGTATATTCAAAGCGTATGATATAAGGGGGATTTATCCTAACGAACTGGATGAAGAGATGGTTTACAATATAGGGAGGGCATTTGTTCATTACCTTAAATGCAAAAGGGTTGTTATAGGAAGAGACATGCGCTTGAGTTCTGATTCATTTTTCAAGGCACTTTCAGATGGCATAACAGACCAGGGAGCAGATGTTATTGATATAGGATTAAGTGGAACAGATATGCTTTACTTTGCTGTCTCAAATTATGGTTATGAAAGCGGGATAATGATTACAGCATCCCACAATTCAAAAGAGTGGAACGGATTAAAGCTTGTGAGAGAAAAGGCAATTCCATTAAGCATAGAAACAGGAATAGGACAGATACAAGAGATTGTTGAAAAAAATCAGTTCAGCAACGCAGAAAACAAGGGAAAAATAACAAAAAAAGAGATAATGGATGATTATGTTAAGTTTGTTCACAGCTTTGCTGATTCAGAAAAAATAAAGCCATTAAAGGTTGTAATGGATGCATCAAACGGAATGGCCGGAGTTATAGCCCCAAAAATCTTTGAAAAAACAAATATTGAAATTATTCCTATGTACTTTGATTTAGACGGCACTTTTCCTAACCACCAGTCAAACCCATTAATTGAAGAAAATAGAGAACAGATAATGAAAAAGGTTGTTGAGGAAAAAGCAGACCTTGGCATAACATGGGACGGAGATGCTGACCGCTGCTTTTTCATTGATGATAAGGGAAAGTTTATACAGGGAGATTTTATAACAGGGCTTTTTGCTGAGAGCATGCTTAAGAAAAATCCCGGCTCAATGATTCTTTATGACTTAAGGGCAAGCTGGTTTGTAAAGGATATAATTCAGAAAAACAATGGAAAATCAAGGATGTGCAGGGTTGGGCATGCATTCTTCAAGCAGTACATGAGAGAAGAGGATGCAGTATTTGCGGGCGAGGTTACAGGCCATTATTATTACAAGTACAAAGACTTTTACACAGACAACGGAATGATTCCTGCACTTCAAATGCTAGAATTAATATCAGAAAAAAACAAATCACTTTCTGAAATATTAAAGATTACAGAAAATTATTTTATAAGTGGGGAGATAAACTCCGAGGTGGAAGACAAGGAAGCAATAATGGAAAAGCTTGAGCAGGAATTCAGTGACTGCAAAATTTCCCATATGGATGGTGTTTCAATAGAGTATGATGACTGGCATTTCAATGTTCGGCCATCCAATACAGAACCATTATTAAGGCTTAATCTTGAGGCCAAGACAAAAGAAAAGATGGAAGAAATGGGGGATAAGGTATTAAATATTATAAGGTCCTAGTTCTAACACTATTAAAATATTCAAAACTATCTTAAGAAACTACTAGTTAGTGGTATCAAATAGAAAGATTTATAAAGTTTAAATGTTATTATTTATATATGGGAAAAATAGAAAAAGATTTAGAATCAAGATTAAAAGGTATTAATACCCGAAATATTAGAAAAAGTTTAATTTCTCAGCTTGAAAATAGAGATTATGCTAAAGCTGCATGTAGAGATAATCCTTATTTTAAATATAACCTTATAGATGCAATTATTAATAACATTAATCAATATGCTTCAACAGAACCAAAATTTAAATCAAACCTAAACAGCACTTTAAATAAAGATGAAGCCAAAAGAGTTTTTTATGGCCTTGTATGTATGGAAGGTTATGATTCTGATTTAAGCAAAGTAATATCTAAGCTGACAGATTGGGAAAAGGTTTGTTTTTTTGCAGGAGTGTGGAATAAAAGAGAGATGAAAGATATTAATTCAAAATATTTTGTTAATATAGTAAAAGATTATATAAAAGCCGGATATAACTTTCTTAATAAAAAGCATATGATTCATTATAATGAAGGAGAGTATAAAAGGCCCATTAAAATACCAGGTTCACAAGATTATCATAAAAAACAAGGTAATAATGAAAAAAAACAGCTTTCATTTGATTTTTAGAGTAAATAATTTTTTAAAGTAAACTATCGTC
>JAQTRH010000091.1 GCA_028711925.1 Candidatus Nanoarchaeia archaeon
AATAAAAGTATGTTATGTTTGTTGTCATTCCTATTGATTTTTTCTTTATTTCAAGAGGGTACTCGAGAATAGAAAAAACATCATTATTAGTGATTTTAAATGATACATTCATAGCCCCCTCATTTATATCAAATCCTTGTTCATTAAACATGCTAAAATCAATATTTTTCTCGAGATAATCAAGGATGTAGTATTCCATCTGCGCCTGTATTGAAGGAATAGGCCCCTCTAAATAAGGCAGGTTGCTTTTGCCAAAACTAACTCCTGAAAACACTTCTTTCCTCCCAATATTAACATCATTAGGGTATGGATAAAATGCCCACGGGTAATATGGAGGATCTGGGAAATAATAATTGATTATCCTTTCATTTTGTGTTTCTATGCAGTATGAAACCTTGTGCTTGTCCTCATAAGTAGGAGTTGATGTATCATAAGTTATAAATTTTGAAGGGTCAGGAATAATGCCGCCCTGGCTTTCATAGATATAGCCGCCCTGCCTTCCAATCAGATAAAGCCCTTTTTTTGTTGCTTCGTCAAGCTGTGTTGTCACATAGTTTGTTACTGGAAGCGCTTCTTTTGGGATTTTCTGCGCTTTTATTATTCCCTCTTCGCTTATCTGCTGGTAGGATGAGCTTTTAAGATAAAAGTAAATAGCTACGGAAAATATCATAATTATACCAAGAATTATATAAACTGTTACCTGTCCCCTCTTTTTTTTGTGCATCTTTATAAACCAAATAAATATTTATATTAAAACCTTTCGGTAGAAACTAATTTTTTTCTTTTTCTCCAAGAAAATAAATTGCCCCGATTAATACCACCAAAAATCCGGTTACAAGGTAAAGGACTATTTTTCCCTGTGTGATGTTTGCAGGATTTTCAATGTTAGGTGTCTTTTTCAGCTGAAGTTCCATCTTTGGCTGAAAAGAATATGGGCTTTCGCATGCAGACAATTCCTCACAAACACCAAAATCACCCAGTTGGCAGCAAATTTCTTTTCCGCTGCAGTCAGAATTGAATTTGCAGAACTCCTTGCAAATTCCGTCTTCGCAGTACATGGACTGCACAACATAACCTGTTATGGATGTGCCTATAAAATACAATAACAAAGAAAATGCAATAAACAGTGAAACCAGAAAAACAATCTCTTTTTTTTCCATCATAATCCTATAAACTTACCCTTTAATAAATATTTCTATGTTTTCAAGTGAATCCTTAGCTTCTTTGGGGTGCATCCCAAAGCTTATGAAAGTGCTTTTCAAATCATGGAAAGCCCTCATCTTATAGGGATCACCAGCAAATGAAGCAATAATTGTTTTTGTCTTGTATTTCCTGCACAGCCTTATATTCTGCATCATTCTTCCTGTTATCTGTGTTCTTAACATTCCTTCTGAGTCTAAAAGAGATGAAAATGAAAAGCCTATTAAAACCTTGTTTTTATTTGCAATTTCACACAAAATATGGTTAAGCCCTGAGTTGCGGCTGTGCATTGAGTCTTTTTTTGCTGTTTTTTCAAGTTCAAAAATAACAGCTGGTTTTCCTTTCTCAAAAACATGCCTGTTGTCTTCAGGTGATTTGCATATAATCAATTTTGTAATCTGTCTTGATTTTCTTACATCTTTCGGCTCTGAGATAATTGCTGTAAAAAGATTAATTTTTGTTTTTTCTTTTATCTTGTTTATTTTTTCCTTTTTCTCGAGAAAATCTTTTTTATTTTTTATATTATAAACAAAGCAAAGGCCTTCAATTCCTAACTTCTCAGCTATTTCAATAAACTTTTTCTCATTATTATCTGGAAAAACAATATCAACAAACATCTTAATCCTAACCTTTTTTGTGTTTAAATAGTTTACCTTATTTTTGTTATAATGCTGCATGCATTGCAAATCTTGTTTTTTGAAGGCTCTCCGCATATTTCGCAGTAAGATATCTCACCCTGTTTTTCAAACTCTTTTTTTATATCAGGCAATATTCCTAAAAACCATTTTATTATGTTTTCCTTTGTATTTTTGTTTTTCTTTTCAAAACTGATTAATTCATTTCTTACAATTTCACGGTAAGATGATTTTGCATAAGGGCATCTTTCATATGCAACTGGAAATTTTTTCTTTTTTGAATATATAATAATTTCCTCTTCTTTGCAAAAATAAAGCGGCTTAACTCTCGGAACAAACTTTTTACTTTTCTTAACTCCGCTTATCGGGCCAAGCCTTGATAAAAGCTCAACATTCCCCCTTAAAAGATTCATAAAAACTGATTCCGCCTCATCATCCAAAACATGGCCTGTTGCAATCTTATCTGCCTTAAGCTCTTTGGCTTTTTTGTTTAATAAATACCTCTTTAAGATACCGCATATTGTGCAGTATGGCATCTCAATCCCTTTTGAATTAATGTTTTTTCTTATTTCCAATAAAGTACGTCCAAATTCCTCCTTAAAAGAATATTCATAAAGCATAATTTCATTTTCCCTGCAAAATTTTCTCAGGTTTTCAAGATTTTTGCTACTTGACTCCCTTTCTTTTATCGAAGGGTTTATTGTTATTGCCTTTATGTTATACCCTAATTTCTTTAAAATGTAAGCAAGGGTTGTGCTGTCCTTTCCTCCTGAGCAAGCGACAAGAACATTGTCTTTTTTTGAAAATAATTTATATTTTTTTATTGTGTTTTTAACCTTGTTTTCAATTTTTTCATAGGCCATAATGATATGAATGAAACAATAGTTTATAAAAATGACCTTTTATTACAATAATCCTTATAAATTCCTAATTTCTAGTTGTATTTCCTGAAAAATGAAAAAAAAAGCAATAACTAAAAAAATATCAGTTAATAATCTGCTTTATCAACTGGCAATAACCTGGTTTAATGCGTGCAAAATAAAAAAACTGGAAGTTGAGGGAAAAGAAAATATTTCTAAGGGAGGGTATTGCATATTTGTTGGAAACCATACAAGGCTTTTAGACCCTTTGGCATTTTACAGCAAAGTTCAAAAAATGCCTTTTCTTGCAAGAGATGATTTCATAGATGATATAAGCCCTAAATTAGGAGGATTTGGACCCAGGATTAATAAAAAAAAGTATGATGTAAACTGGGCGGTTAATTCAGTATTAAGCTATGTGTTTGATTCAATTCCAGTAAGAAGAAAGGGGGTAAAGCCAACTCAATTAAAAACAGCAAAAAGAAAATTCAAGGAAAAAAAGTCTATTGTATTTTTTCCAATGGGAACAAGGTCAACTACTGGCTCAATATATGATATGTATAATTCTTCTGATGAGAGAACTCCGGGGAAATTAATCGACAGCTTGCAGAGAACAATAGGAGAGCCTGCTCATATAATTCCTTTTGCATTAAGCTATGATGAAATAATAAATTTTGGAACTGTCTCAATAGGAAATCCTTTTCATATTATTACAGATGGAGTAAAGGCAGATGATAAAAATCTTTTTTATGACAAGGCTGTAGAAAAAATTATGGATAATATAGGAAGGCAGACAAAGGTTTATGGCGACAGCTTGCTTGCAGCAATAGTAACAATGGCATGTAAAGATCTTGATGAAAAACAAAAATACATCCTTGATACATCTATTTTATCAGGTGTTTTTGATTATGCTGTTGGTGAGATTATAAAAAATAAAGAAATAAATATTTACAATAATCTTCAAGAAAAAGAATTTAGGGATGACTGCCTGGATAATTTTATTAAGTGGGCAGAGAGAGAAAAGATTATTTATGACAAAGAAAGCAGTTTCTTAAATTTAAAAGAAATAAAAAGAGAGCCGGAAAGAAAAAATTTTCCTAACAAGGATGT
>JAQTRH010000092.1 GCA_028711925.1 Candidatus Nanoarchaeia archaeon
GTGGGATCATTACATGGCTTTCTTCTCCAAATATTGTAAGCAAGATAATAACAGGAAGTGTCACAGGAGCTGATTTTGCCCAAGCAGCTGTATATATGCTTATAATGATTTTGGGTTGCGTCATATTTTCAGTATTCTGGGTTCAGGCATCTGGGATGGATGCAAGAAGCCAGGCAAGGCAGATAATGTCATCCGGATTGCAGATTCCAGGATTTAGGAAAGATCAGAGAATATTAGAGCATCTGCTTAACAGATATATACACCCTTTAACTATAATGGGAGGAATAGCTATAGGCTTTCTTGCTTCAATAGCTGACTTGATAGGAGCATTAAGCAGCGGAACAGGAATATTATTAACAGTTATGATAATCTACAAGCTTTATGAGGAGATTTCAAAGCAGCACATGATGGACATGAACCCCACAATGAGAAAACTGATGGGTGGCTCATAAAATGTTTGAATCTGTTTTAGACCCTATATTTTCTCCACTCCTTAAAATACAGCCGATATTTTCTATAGCTATAATTGCATTTATAGTCACAGTTATAATAACTCTTATTCATAAGTTTACAACAGACCAGAAAAAAATGAAAGAGATAAAAGAGGAGATGAAAAGCCATCAAAATGAGATGAAAAAATGCAAGAATGATCCAAAAAAAATGATGGATATAAACAAAAAAGTGATGGAAAAAAACATGGAATTTATGAAGCATTCCCTGAAGCCTATGCTTTTTTCATTTTTGCCTATAATCATTATATTTGGATGGCTTAACACACACATGGTTTACTATCCTATAATGCCTGAGCAGGAGTTTGATATAACTCTTACATTTGACCCTTCTGCAATAGGAAAGGATGTTGCTTTAATTGAAATAATCCCCCCAGAGGGAATTGATTTATTAAATTCAGAAACCCAGAAGATTGAAAGCCTTGGAATAAAGAAAACCTTTGGAACAAACTGGGTTGGAAGCGCAAACTTTAAGCTGGAAGGGCTTGAAGGAAAATACACTATTAGATTTGAATATGAGGGAAGAAATTATGAAAAGGATGTGCTCATAACAGAGGAAAGAAGATATGAAGAGCCTGAATTAAAAGTGAATGATGGAACAGCATTAAAATCAATAAAGGTTGGAAACGAGCCGATAAAACCTTTTTTTGGAATAGGATGGCTCGGAACCTATATAATCTTTGCAATAGTTTTTAGTATGGCCCTAAGAAAGATTCTTAATATTGTTTAATTCTTTTCAAAAGCTTTTTAAATAAGTGGATTTACCCCCTCTAGAGGAAAGAAAATGCCTTCAGGAAAACACAAATCAAGGTCGATGAGAAGGGTTTATGTGAAAAAGCCCGGAAATACTGTTAGCATCAGCTACAGGAAGAGAAAGCCGTCAAAGGCCAAATGCATTAAGTGTGGAGCTGTTTTAAAAGGTGTTGCCAGCGAGAGGCCTTACAAGATGCAATCAATGGCCAAGACAAAGAAAAGGCCTTCAAGGCCATATGGCGGAGTTCTATGCTCTAAGTGCATGAGAGAAACCATAAAAGAAAAAGCAAAGGAGTAAAAATGTTTGAATTAGGAAGATTATGTGTTAAAATAGCTGGAAGAGACGCAGGTCTTAAGTGCGTTGTTGTTGATGTAGTTGATGATTCTTATGTTATGATTGACGGCCAGACAAGAAGGAGAAAGTGCAATATAAAGCATTTAGAACCAACTGATAAAATCTTGAGTGTTAAAAAAGGGGCTTCTCACGAAGATATTTTAAAGGAGCTTGACAAGGAAGGCATCAAGGTTAAAGAAAAGAAAAAAAGAAGCAAAAAGGCAAAAACCGAGACAGTAAAAGAAGAGAAGCCAAAAGCAAAGGAAGTTCAAGAGAAGAAAGCTGAGCCAAAAGCAGAGAAAAAAACAGAAGCAAAGCCAAAGAAAACAAAGGCTAAGAAGGCTCCTGCTAAAAAAGCTGTTAAAGCCAAGAAAACAACAGGAAAATCAAAAAGCAAAACAGTTAAGAAATAATCTATTTTTCTAATTAATTATTTTAGATGTGTTTTTTATATTCAAAATTTATTGAATTAAGGCAATATTTATAAATGATGAGTATTCTAAAATAATTATAAAAATGATAGAGGTGTTTTCAAACAGTTTTTTTGTGTACTTCTTAATTCCTCTGTTAATACTTATCTCTAGAATTATAGATGTAAGTTTAGGGACTTTAAGGATTATCCTTGCAAATAAAGGAATAAAATTATATTCTGCTGTAATTGCTTTTTTTGAGGTTCTTATCTGGCTTTTGGTTATAACAACAATTATTAAAAATTTAGACAATGTTGCTGCTTATATAGCATACTGTTTAGGTTATGCCCTAGGAACTTATTTTGGAGTATGTCTCGATGAAAAAATCTCATTTGGATATATTAAGCTAAGGATAATAACTAAAAAGAATTTAGCTAAGATGATTGAAGATTTAAGACCAACAAAATATGTATTCATAAGCAATTCAGTAAACAGTTCTCATGGTAAAATAAAGATAATCAATGCTTTTCTTGAACGAAAGTATCTTAAGAAAGTCATCAAGAGAGTTAAAGACAGAGACCCCAATGCATTTTACACAATTGAAGATTTAAAGATGATCAAAGAAGAGCCCAAAGAAAAAAGGCATTTCTTTATAACTAATAAATCCAAGTAAGATAAAATTCAACATTTTATAAGATTTATTTTTAATATAATTTTAATAAAGTTTTAATTGCTCTGGTTTTTTCTTGTCTTGCTTGATTCCATTAGCGCCTTTCATTATTTCATTTCCTCTCTTAGCTAATCTCTCCTGATATTTATCAAAGTCTAAATTAAGCAAGGATATTCTCTGCTTGTTCATAACATAAACCTTAACTGGGTCTTTATCTCTTTCATCAAAGAAATAAAGCATGTTTTTATTAAAATCATAGTGAAGTTCAGGGTTTTTTTCCATTACAATATAATCTTCCTTAGGCATAAAATAAATCATTCCATTCTTATGCTCGCTATCTTTAACAAATGCAGAATACCTTGCTTTCGATTTGTTTTCAAAAAAGAAATTGTTTTTTTCAATTTTTTTCAGATAAGTGATATTTGAAGCCAGATTATAAGCTTTTTTTGCTTTTTCTTTATTGTTTTCCATAAGATTTTCAATCATAACCTTGTATGTATCCATCTCAAACATCGAAAGATGATAGCCCGGATGGTCTTTGAATTGTATATTTGAGAAAAATCCATTCTTTTCATAGTAAACCTTGTCTGAATTGTAAATCTTTTTTATCTCATCAACCATAACTAAAGGGGCATCTTTTTTCTGAAGCGCTGATTTATTGCCTTTCAAATAAAGATAGTTTCCCTCTTTTGCAACAACTTCAAGATTGTTTTTTTCAATAAAATCATTTAGTTCCTTAAATCTTCCTTCAATAATTTCTTCAATTTGTGATGGCCCTCTTTGGTAGTTTCCAAAAAAGTGGCTTTGTTTTTTTCTTGTATTTGAATAAAGTTTGATAATTTTTGAAAGCTCTTCTGTTTTAATGCTTTTTTCTTCTATGAATGAATTAATGTTTTTATCAATTGATTCCTCAATATCTTTAATGGCAATATTCCCGTTATTGAATTTTTTTGAAAGTTTGATATCTTGCTTTTTGGAAATGCTTTTCTGCAGATTGTAATAGATCTCTCTTATCTCGCTGAATTTTGTTTTATTTTTTGAAATCATTTTGTCAAATTTATCTCTATCTTTTAGGAATCTTGAATAGTCCACAGCAAT
>JAQTRH010000093.1 GCA_028711925.1 Candidatus Nanoarchaeia archaeon
AAAACAGCTTATCTCTGAGATAAAAGACTTCAAAACAGGAGATTATCTTGTATTTTTTGGCTCTTACCTTGGAAATTATTACCTTATCCTGTGTTTTCCAGAACCATGGAGCTATGAACTTTTTGAGACATACATGCCCAAGACAAGCTGGAATGTTGATGAAAACATTAACTTTATGACAGATTATGAATCATATTATGGAAGAAAAACATATGCAGAGAACTGCGCAGGAGGATATTATGCTGCAAGATTGGCAATAGCTGAAAAGCTTGCAAATATGAAAAGACAATCGTCTGTTCTTGCATTAAGATTCATAACAGGAGATTATGCTGTTCCCCTAGGAGTCTGGGTAGTAAGGGAAGCAGCAAGAAAGGCCATGAACAACAGGCCTATAGAGTTTTCTTCAAAAGAGCTTATGCTGAAATACACTGAAGCGCTAATAAAAAAGAAGTTTGGCTATGATGCCAACAAGATTCTTAAAAATAGCATTCTTCTTAAAGAGCTAAAAAACCAGAAAAAGCTAAATAGCTTCTTTTAAAAACTATTCTGTTGATTATCAACATATTGTTGATTATAAACAATAAAAGCTTAAAAATATCTTAATGTTGATTATCAAAAGATTAAAGCAAAAATTTTATAACTAAATGTTTTTTAAATGGAATTATGATAAAAGAAATAAGTGATTATACTAAATGTGTTTTTGAGAATAAGTTTACATTAGGAGGTTATGTTGGGATTGGATCCTCGGCCGCATTATGGGAAGTTGAGCCAATTTTTAGTGTAACTGTAGGAATAATAAGTTTTATTTCGTTGGGTGCTAGTGGACTTGGAATTGGAACTTATAGATCATATAATGTAGTAAATAGGTACATAGAAAAGTATAACACACTAAAAGAAGGTTTGATTAAAAGGTTTTCATCTGATTATTGCAAGTATTCCGGATTGAGGGCTGCTGCCAAAGAACATAATCTAGAACATTTAGTTAAGTCTTTAGATTAATTTTTTCTTAAAACACTCAAGCTCATCAAGAAATCTCTTCACTGTTTTTACAAGGTGCTCTGGCTGCGTCTTAAGGATTTCAGTGGATTTTGCGATTATATCTCCATCAAACTCCTGTCTTGATTCAAGAGTTAGTTGCTCTCTGCTTAGTTTGCTTTTCTTTTTCAGTGCTTTTTTTGCCTTTTTCCATTTAATGAATATCTCCTCTACTCTTGCAGGAATCTGTTTTTCGTTAACCTTAAGCAGTCTTGAAAGCTCATCCAATGTTTCATTTGTTTTTCCAACTTCTTTTTCTGCCTTTTTTCCTGCAACAAACTCTATTCTTACAACACCATCCTGTATCTTTGTCGAACGCAGTATCTTTATTTTTCCAACTTCAGATGTATTTTTCAAGTGCGTTCCGGCGCATGCTTCTACATCCAATCCTTGTATTTCAACAATTCTTATTGTTTTTCCAGGAACAGCTCCTCCCTGATAAATATTCATTCCATATCTTTTCTCTGCTTCACTTCTTGGCATAAAGCTTGTTTTTATTGGTATTTTTTTATTAACTATATCATTTGCAAGTTTTTCAATTTTTTTAAGTTCATTATTTGAAATGCTTTGGTAATGGGTTACATCAAGATGTGCTTTTTCAACTGTTTTTTTAGCTCCTGCCTGGTTTACATGCGGTCCTAAAACTTCCCTTGCTGCCTCGTTTATTATATGGGCTGAGGTATGGTGATGCGTCAGCTGTATTCTTCTTTCAAAATCAATCTCTCCTTTAACCTCATCTCCTTCTTTAAAGTCAGGATTACAAGAAATTATGTGAACAACAACATTTCCCTGCTTGAAAACATCAATAACCTGAGCTGAATTTATTTTTCCGTTGTCGTGGTCTTGTCCGCCTGATGTCGGATAAAATGCTGTTTTATCTAATATAATATTCTTATCTACTATTTTCAAAACTTTTGCTTTAAATTCTGTTTTCTTGTAATCCTCAAAATAAAGGATTTCTGTTTCCTTGACCCCTTTTAAGCCAAGCTCTTGTTTTTTCTCTGCTGTTTTTTTCTCTTTTTTAGTGTGCAGCTCTGATATTTTTGAATAAAAATTATCTGGAATTTTTATTTGCTTTCTCAGCTTTAATGCTTCCTCTTTAATAATCTCGGGGTCAATTCCCTGGCTGTCATAAAGCTGTAGAAGCTTTTCATCTGTTATCTTTTCTTTTACTAATTTCTGAATTATCTGCCTTGATTTTTGTTTTGTATTCTCATATTTTTCTTTCTCTACATTGATTATTTTTTCAACAGAATCAAGATTTTCACTTAGCTCAGGAAACTCTTCTTTTAACTCATGCGCATGCCACCTGCATACATCTGATAAATCAATATTCCATTTGTATTTGTCAATAAAGGAAAAAGAGCGGCGTGCAAGCATTCTTAGGTTATAACCCCCTCCAACGTTTGAAGGCAGTGCCCCATCGCTTAATGCAATCAATAAACCGCGTGCATGCTCTGCAACTGAATAAAGGGCTGCCATCGGAAGAACAGTTTTTTTTAGCTCTTCTACGCTCATGCCAACTTTTTCAGCAACATCTTTCCATGCCTTGTTTATATCCTCTACTTCATCAATATTGAGAAATCCTGAATAAGGAACATATTTTTTGATTATCTCTTTGTTGTATTTTATATTTGTTTTTTCAATAAGCTTCTTCATTACATAAGGAAATGATGCATCATATATTGTTGGAGTGCCCTGACTAAACCATGCGCAGCGTTCCATACCCATTCCCATATCCAAAACTTTCAAAGAAAGCTCTTTTGGCTCATCCTCTGTCTGCTCATAGAGCATATAAACCTGGTTTCCAAGCTCTACGCCGCGGCAAAAGTATTCCATGCAGGGGCCAAAATTTCCTCCGCCGGCCCATGCATCCTCATGAAAAGTAATTTCTGAATCAGGAATTCCCAATCCTTCATTAATCCATTTTTTTATATGCCTGAAAACCTTGTTCTGGTCCCATTTATCTGGCGGAACAAACATGTGCTGGCCTATCATATTAAAGCAGGTCATATGGCTGCCTGTTATTCCAACATTATCAATATCGCCGAACCTTAAACAGAACTGGGGAACAACCAGCGGATTAGCAGGAGGGCTGACTTCTCCTGAAACAACATATGGCTGAAAATCAGTTATGCTTGCGATAACAAAATCCATGTCAGAGCGCCATCTTGCAACAACAGGATAACGCTTTATTGGAGTGTATCCAAGCTTTTTAAACATCTTTGAGAATTTCTGCCAAACACCAAGGTAGCCTAGTTTTTCCTTGCATGGGTTATTTTCAAAAAACCTAAAGCCGCCTGAGCAAGCTGGATCACCGCAAAACTTTCTGTTTTTATCTGTTGACCAAAAATACTTTCCGCATTTTTCGCATTTATGCCTTGTAAAACCCTCTTTTTTAAGAACCTCAGTAGCATAATATTTATCAGGGTCATCACTTGCAACCTTCCTGAACCATTTCTTTGCTTCTTTGTCTGTTAGCATGAACAACTATTTTTTTGTATATTATTTAAACCTTTTTATTGAATGATTTAGAATTAAGTCTAACAAGTCAACAATAGGATAATAAACTCATTTTATAAAACACATCATTTTCTAATCATATGTCTTGTGCTGCATTCAACGCAGTAAACGCGTATATCTCCGTCGTTGTCTAAAAAAAGTTTACAATCCTCAGCAGACGAAATCAGCTTACCGCAAGACTCGCATTGGTCGTACATATTAACC
>JAQTRH010000010.1 GCA_028711925.1 Candidatus Nanoarchaeia archaeon
TAAACATAATTTGCGAAACCCCAAACTATGGAGCGAGGGATTTCAGAAGAATATCACAATTTGTTTTAGTCATAAACGATAAAGGCGAGATTTCAAAGCAAACAATGCTTATCTCGATGCAACAATGAAAAACTTCAAGATTTTGAGGAACAAGAAAGGCCTTGACGATGACCTTACAGATGCTTTTATAGGAATAGTCTTCACAGCGATTATTTTTATTTTTGCTTTTATTTTTCTCGCAGGCGGCAGCAAGGTAACCCAGGTATCATCAGTGCAAGAAACAAAGAATCTTGAGAACACATACACTCTGCTTAACTATCTGCGTGCTGAAACTGAAAAAAATGTTAACATGGGGGAATATATCGGCTCGCTTGAAAAAAATAAAATAAGAAAAGAATGCAGCTCTATAGAAAGTGAAACAAGAGAAATACTTGAGGGCATTGAGGAATGGCACCTGACCTTTTATACAATCGAAAATAAAGTTGAAAAAGAAACTTGCAATTTTATAAAATTTAAAGGATTAAATGATGAATCGTCATTTCAGATAATAGGGGATACAGTAAGTTTAATGGTTCCATCAATTGATAATAACATAGATGGTCTTAAATTTTATTTCAAGCTCAATATATTTGCGTGGCCATTAGGGATATAAAATGTTAAACAACAAAAAAGCAACAATATTTATGACCTTTGTTTCAATAGTTATACTTCTAGCCATCCTGTTTTTCTACATGAGCTACAGCCCCGAAAAAATACTTGTCCAGGAGGGCCTGGGAGATGAGCAGCTCCAGATAATAAAGACCTACCAGCAGGCCGAAAAAGCAATGCTTTACATTGACCTGGCGGCAAAGCACTCTGCAACCAAGACAGTTGATTATTTGAAACAGATGAATTTAGCTGAAGACGCAACAAAAAAAGATGTTTATGGCTTGTTTTCTGTTAAATTTAATGAGTACATGGATGAATACTTAGAAAAATACAAAGATGAAGAGATTGAGAAAGAAGGCGAGATAATAATACCAAAGAACAATTATGACTTATTATTCAAAGAAAGCCGCTTGATTGGAATCGCAACCCAAAACATAAAGATAAACAAGGAAAACATAAACTATTCTGTAAAGCCATCATTCAATATTTACCTTGAAACAAATCCATTTGAGATTAAGCAATCTAAGTCTGATGAATCTCAAACAGATTCAAAAAGTGACAATGATATACTTGAACGATTCTCAAACGAAAATTGGGAAAAACCAGGAATTATTTAATTAATATTATTTTCCAAAACCTAAAAATATATATAAAAGCTATCAATTACTTTTAATGAAAATGATAAAGATGCCCTACAATGAAATTCTTGAAAAGATAAGGCAGAAATCAGGCCTCAGCGAGCAGGAAATAAAAGACAAAATTGATGCAAAGCTTAAGCAGCTTTCCGGCTTAATAAGCAAAGAGGGGGCTGCCCATATACTTGCAAACGAGCTCGGGATAAAGCTTTTTGATTCTTTAGGAGGAAAGCTCCAGATAAAAAATATATTGTCCGGAATGAGAAGCGTTGAGGTTGTCGGAAGAGTTACAAGGGTTTTTGAATTAAGGGAATTTAACTCTAACGGAAGGCAGGGCAAGGTTGCCTCCATGATAATAGGGGATGAGACCGGAACAATAAGGGTTGTTATGTGGGGAGAGCAGGCAGACAGAATAAACGAAATAAAAGAAGGAGACATTGTCAGAATAATAAGCGGGTATGTTAGGGAGAACAGAAACAAAGAAAAAGAAATACACATGAACAACATGGGTAAGATAGTTGTGAATCCAGAGGGTGTAACAGTAAAAGAGGTTAAGCAAACAACAACCAGCAACAGAAAAAAAATAAAAGACCTTACAGAAGATGATTCAAATGCTGAAATCCTCGGAACAATAGTCCAGGTTTTTGACCCAAGATTTTTTGAGGTATGTCCTGAGTGCGGAAAAAGAGCTAGAAATGATGGAGAAGGATTTTTATGCGAAACTCACGGGAATGTAACGCCTTCATATTCATTTGTTCTTAATATATTTCTTGACGACGGAACAGACAATATAAGGGCAGTATTTTTCAGAGACCAGGCTCTAAAGTTATTAAACAAAACTCAGGAGCAGATGGTTGAGTACAAGGATAACCCAGAAAAGTTTGAGGATATAAAAACAGAGCTTTTAGGCAATATAATAAAGATTGTCGGAAGAACAACAAAAAACGAGATGTTTAACAGGATTGAGATTGTCAGCCAGATGGTTTTTATCAATCCTAATCCTGAAGAGGAAATAAAAAAGCTGAACAAAGAGCTGGAAAGCGTTAAAGAAGAAAACGTAGAATAACCAAAAAATGATGTTTTCAACACATCTTGCCCTTGGCTTAACGGCCGCGACATTCTTTTCACAATATCTTGATATCAAAAACAAAGCAGTTTTCTTTGCAGTTGTTTTTGTTTCATCAATTCTGCCGGATATTGACATGTACAATTCAAAAATAGGAAAAAAAATAAAGCCATTATCATTTCTTTTGAATATTTTCTTCGGCCACCGCAAGATATTCCATTCACTGCTTTTTGCTTTCATTGTTTGTTTTTTAATATCTTTTTTTAATATGGAAATTGGCTTAGCTTTTTTTATAGGGTATGCATCACACCTTCTTATAGACTCATTAACCCCGAGCGGAACAATGCCTCTTTATCCTTTATCAAACAGAAAAATAAAGGGATTTATAGACACATATTCTTTTTCTGATTACGCGCTTTTTGTTTTGTCTATGATTTTATTTATTTATCTGCTGCTATAACCACTGGACACTGGACATTAGCACATAATATATTTAAAGAAAACCATTCTTAATTGTTATATTGCTTCGGCTTCCCGTTGGGCTTTATCTAAAAGCTAGGGGAGCTTTTGAAATAAGATGCGAAGAGCAATGGAGGCGATAAAAATGAACCAGGAAAATATACCTGAAAAGAAGTTTAGTACCGGCGTTATAAGCGCCACAATCTGGAAAAACAAGGGAATAGGCAGAAACGGAAACCCTGTTGATTTCAGAACAGTGTCTTTGCAGAGAAGATACAAAGACAGTAATGGTGAGTGGAAATCAACGAATTCTTTAAGGACCAATGACCTTCCAAAGGCATCATTAGTGCTTGACAAGGCTTACGAATACCTTGTTCTCAGAGAAGAAGGGAAGGACAGCGAAAATGTTGAAATCGAGGAGGTTGAATAAACCTTCTCGAAATAATTTCAGAAAAAATTCAACAAACTATTTAAAGAACAAGATTCATTTTAATTGAGGGGTTGATAATATGAAACTAGAAGAACAAAAGCAATCAGAAGAAGAAAATCTCAATGAAGAACAAGAGAAAAAAATTATTGTTAAAAAAACAAAAAAAGAAGAGAAAAAAGAGCTTACTGTGCAGGACCTTCCTGGAGTGGGAGCTGCAACAGCTGAAAAACTTATTGATTCAGGCTACGGCAATATAATGTCTATTGCAGTTGCATCTCCTGGAGAGCTTGTTGACACAGCAGGAGTGTCTGAGGCAGCTGCAAGGAAAATGATAAACTTCGCGAGAAACCAGCTTGACATGGGATTTGAGTCAGGAGAAGAGCTTCTTAAAAGAAGGAAAAGAGTGGATAAAATAAAGACAGGCTCAGAAGCACTTGACAATCTCATGGGAGGAGGATTTGAGACTTCTTCAATAACAGAATGCTTTGGTGAATATGGCTCTGGAAAAACGCAGATTGCGCATATTCTTGCTATTAACTGCCAAAAACAGGATCCTGATGCAGTTGCTGTTTACATTGATACTGAAAATACTTTCAGGCCTGAAAGAATTGCCCAGCTTGCAAAGGGAGCAGGGTTAGAGCCTGAAAAGGTCCTTAAAAACATAAAGGTTGCCCGGGCTTATAACTCAGACCACCAGATGCTTTTGGCAGAAAAGGTTGAGGACTTGATAACCAAACAAAACCTTAAAGTTAAGGTTGTTATTGTTGATTCTCTTACTGCTCACTTCAGGGCAGAGTTCATTGGCAGAGGAACTTTGGCAGAGAGACAGCAGAAACTGAATAAGCATATGCACATACTGCTTAAATTGGCAGATATGCATAATGTATGTGTTTACGTAACCAACCAGGTTATGGCCAAGCCGGATGTTTTCTTCGGAGATCCTACGCAGGCAATCGGAGGCCACATTGTGGCTCATGCAAGCACCTTTAGAATTTACTTGAGAAAGGGAAAGAAAGGCAGCAGGGTTGCAAAGCTTGTTGACTCTCCAAACATGCCAGAAGGCGAAGCAGGATTTTTTGTTACTGAAGGCGGTTTGAAAGAAATTTAATTTTTTATGCTCAAAAATGGTTTGCATTTTTGGCATCCTAAAAATCCTTTATGGATTTTTATGATTTTTTAAAAACATTTAAATAAAACACAAGCTAAAAATTTAAAATGGACCAGAAAAAGAAAAATTTAACAACACTTTTAGGAGTTATATTTACAGTGATAGGCGTTATCTGGGCTGTTCCATCATTTTTAACTGAAAAATATCTTTTTGGAGCAATTGCTTCTGTTTTGGTAATAATCGGCCTTGTTTTATTGGCCATTGCATTCAGTGAGTAAAATGGATAACTATATTTCAGACAAAGTTAAGAAAAATCTACTTGATTTAAATTATAACAAATATTTGCAATATTTCAATACATCTATTATACTTCTTTTTACTTATATCATTGCTTTGATGGTTGGGTTTATAACAAGACAGATAAACTATAATAATTTGGGTCAGATGATTATGGTTGCTGTTGTTTCTATAATAGTAATAAGTGTCTTACTTTTGCTAATGCAAAAATTCAGAGGGCATCAAAGAATGATATTTAATGAAATTAGAAAGCTTAGAATTTAAGGTGATAATATGGATGAAGACGCAAAACAATTAATTGAAAAGCTTGAGCAGAGAGTGGAAGCTTTGGAAGGCCTTGTGGAAGAACTGCAGGGAGAAGTGGAAGAGTTAAAGCAGGATGTCTATGAAGATGATGAGAAAGGCCCCGAAGACGAAACAGATCCTCCTGTGCAATAAAATATCCGGGCAATTTGACAAATAAAACAGAAAGATAGGCAGCACCCAATTTCTCAAGAAATCCGTCTAGCTGATTTTTCTGCAGATATAACTTTTTTGGTTTGCTTAATAAAAGTTGATAAATTTCCTATTATTTTTTCTTTATTTTCTTTATAATATACCCAAAAAACTTAAATAAGATAAGTTCTGTGCTATTAACACAATGGTAAATATAAAAAATATAATTGGAATTGTTTTGATGCTATCTGTTATCATTATAAGCGGATGCAGTGCCCCAGAAACAGAAGAAAACATGCAAGATTACGATGACATTATACCTGATGAGACAGATAATGAAGACACACCTGTTGAACCTAAAACAAGTGAAGTTGTGGCAGTAGTTAATGGTGAAGAGATTGAATCTGAAGAGGTTACAGCGGTTCAACAATTATTTTCAATGCAGGGACAACAAGTTTCAGAAGAAGAAGCACTTGAGCAAGTAATAAATCAAAAAGTGCTTGAGCAAAAAGTTCAGGAAGAGGGAGTTACTGTTACAACTGAAGAAGCTGAATCTGCAATTGAACAGCAGCTCGCAATGCAGGGTGCAACATTAGATGACTACAAACAACAAATTGAATCGCAAGGAATTTCTTACGAAGCAGAGTTAGAAAATATAAAGAATCAGATAGCGATTCAAAACTATTTAGAAACTCAGCTTGAAGGTCAATCATTTAATGTAACTGAAGAAGAAGCGCAAGAATTTTATGAGATGTACAAATCTCAATCATCAGAAGAAATTCCCTCATATAATGAACTGGAACCTCAGATAATCGCAACATTAAAACAACAAAAGCAACAAGAGGCAATAACTATTCTTGTTCAGGAACTTAGAGAAGACGCTGATGTTGAATACAAATAATTATTTTTTATTTTTAAATAATTAAAAACAGTGATTTTTATGGATATTGAATTGATTTAATATCTCTAAATATCTCTATCCAAAAACTTATTTCAGTTACATTTAAATAATTCTTTTTCTGTTTATTTTGTATGAGATGTTTTATTGCTTTTGAGGTTTCTGATGAGGCCAAACAGGCCTTTGCTGAGGCCCAATCACAGCTTGACAAGGAAAACACGAAGTTAAAGCTAACAAAAGACTTTCATTTAACCTTAAAATTTCTCGGAGAGATTGATGAAAACAAAGCTGAGGAAGTGAAAAGCAAATTAAATGAAATTAAATTTAATCCATTTGAAACTTCTTTGACAGATATTGGTGTTTTTCCTGATGAAAACTACATAAGGGTCATTTGGATTGGCCTCGATGACAAAGAAAACAAAATAAAAAATCTGCAAAAACAGATTGATGAAACATTAAATGAGATTGGATTTAAAGAGGACAAGCGTTTTCATCCGCACATCACACTTGCAAGGGTTAAGTTCACAAAAGACAAGGAAGATTTATTAAAAAATCTAAAGCAAATAAAATTCAATAAAAAATCATTTAATGTTAATGAATTCAAACTGAAAAAAAGCACTTTAACAAAAGAAGGCCCTTTTTATGAAGACATAGCTGTTTTTAAGGTATAATCCGAAATCTTTTTAAATAAATCCTTACTTCTATTGTATATTACCAAACGTCTTGCATGAGGTAATAAAAACTGCAAGTTTCTTTCTAAGGAAACTTTCATGAGATAAAAAATGGCAGAAGAATCATTATTAGTCCCAACAGAGCAATACCTGAAAGCAGGGATACACATAGGAACAAAATTCAGGACAAAGTACATGGAGAAGTTTATTTACAAGAACAGGCCCGACGGCCTTTCAGTATTAAATCTCCAGAAAATAGATGAAAGAATAAAGATATGCGCTAACTTTCTTTCAAACTACAAGCCTGAAGAAATAGTAATTGTAAGCAGAAGAGAAAATGGATGGAAATCCATAAAAATGATGTCAAAGCTTACTGGAGTTAAAATCTTTGCCGGAAGATATCCACCAGGAGTATTGACAAATACCTCTCTTGATAAGTTTATTGAAGCAAAAATAATCTTGGTTACAGACTCATGGCCTGACAGAAACGCAATAACAGACGCAATGGCAGTAGGAATTCCGGTTATAGCATTGTGCGATACAAACAACCAGTCAAATAACATTGATTTAGTTGTTCCCTGCAATAACAAGGGAAAGAAAAGCCTGGGATTGTTCTTCTGGATTTTGACAAGAGAATATATGAAAAAAACAGGAATGATAAAAAGCGATTCTGAATTCAAGGCAACAGTCGAGGATTTCACAGAAGAATAATCATTTTTTAAAAATTCCTTTTTCTTTTATTTCAAATCCTTGTTTTTTTCCTTTATACTCTTCAGGCTTTCTCACTAAAATCCATCTTCTGCTGTTATCTTTTTCAAGCTCAATGAGGCATTTGCTCCAGTTTTTCAGCATCTCTCCGCCTACAACTCCTATCTGACCATTTAGATTATCATAAACCTGCTCTGTCAATATAACAGGAATTCCATCCCTTGCAATGCCCGCAAGAGTGCTTAGCTGCAAATCAATAGCCCTGTTTGCCTTGTAGGCATCTTCTTTTAATTTCAGCCTGTAATAAATACCTATTGTGTCAATTATAACCAATGAAATCTTTCCTGTATTAACCAGCTCTTTTATCTTGCTTATCCTCTCTGCCTGCTCTGCAAAGCTGTTCACCCTGAAAAGCATTATATTATGAAGAACATCATCAAAATCATCCCCACAAAGCTGCTTCAGCCTTTCCACAGAAAAACCCTTTTCAGTGTCAATAAATATTATTTTCTTGTTTTTTCTTGCCTGCTCTATTGCAGCAAGCATGGCCAGTGTTGTTTTTCCGCTTGCAGCAGGCCCATATATTATATTGATAACTGGCTTATAACCCTCGACAAGATCATCAACAACCTCGCATCCAGAACTTATCTTTTCTTCCATAAGGCATTAGTCTTTAATTTTCTTTATATAGTTTTCTTATTTTAAATGAAAATCTTCTAACCTATCTTCTGCCGTTCAGGAACTCCCATTTATACAGCTTAATAGAATTAGGCTGTATCTCTATGTTTTTGTACTTTCCTTGTTTTAAGCTTGTTTTTATATACTCTCTTATCTTATTTTCATTGAAATTTTCCTTATCAATCAGAACTGCGAATGTGTTGAAATAGACATCTTTTATATGTGAATCAGGATTTGCAATAACAGGAATATCATACTTTTCTCCCCACCTTACTGCCTGTCTGTTATAGTAAATATTAAGTGGGAATGGAATAGAGCCATTAACCTCAATTGCATCAAAATATTCATTAAATTTTTTTACGTTTTCTTTTCCCATTCCATACATACTTAACAGGGCAGGATGTGTGGAGATTATTATTGCGTCTTGATTTACCAACTCTTCTATAATCTTTTCTAAAGGCTGACGGTTTTTCGGAATATCATCATAAGCAATTCCCAAAACATGATATCTCTCTTCTGTTGTTATCTCACTTCCTTTCAAAAGATAAACAATATCCTCTTTATTGTCATTATCAATATCAAAAATATCTGTTATTTTAAGGGTGTAGTTGTTTATTTCCTGAATTTTAAAATTAAATAAATCATTTTCCCTACCTTCAAAAAATTTAACTGTCTTATAAAACATATCATTGTCATGGTCTGTTACAGCAAATATTGAATAATCTTCTTTAAAGCAGTTTATTATCATATTCTCTATGTGAAAATTGCCGTCTGAGTAAAATGAATGATTGTGCAAGGATGTAATATGACAATCCTGGGTGATTTCGTGTTTTTTTTCAATGAAATTCTTTTGCTTTATGATTCCAACAAAATCACTTATCAAAGGAGAAAGCATTGCCAATGCAATTGTGCTTACAGCAATTTGTTTAGCATATTTTAAAAATTTATTTGTCATAACTAAAGCGTGATTACAATTATATTTAAAATTTGCTATTTTTCTGTTGTCACGAAACTACTTCGCATCACGAAACTAATTCGTTCCATACCTCTTTAGGAGTTTTATAGCCTAAGCTCATATGTAGTCTTTCTTCATTATAATATCTAATATACCCTTTGATGTTGCTAAATGTTCCAGTACCAAATTCTGTTTTATAAGTCAGGAAAAATCGTTCTACTTTTCCATTTGTTTGAGGTCTATTGACTCTTGCTAGATAATGTTTTATTCCTAAAACATCTAATGCTATTCTGAACTGGGTATTAGATTGGAGTATGCTTCCTTTATTAGCATAATATTGGGAACCGTGATCTGTCATCACACTTTTCGGCTTACCATAATTTGCTATACCTACTTTCAGCAGAGCTATCGTATTATCTGCTGAAGCTCTCTTAAAGATTCCAAAGCTCGTTATTAAGCGTGTTCTGTCGTCTATATAAACACTTAATTGTTTTCCTGTAAATGGGTCATAGCTCCAGTCTGTATGCCACATATCATTTGGATTGGGCAATTCATAACGAACCCATTTTCTAGATTTTTGCTTCTTTACATTTGGTTTTACAAGAGTATTTCTTATCATGAGTTTTTCTATCTGCCTATGAGAAATTTTGAAACCTTTCTTCTTTAGAATTTCTTCTATATGGCATGCTCCGTAACCAAATCTCTTTCTTATGTCAAGAATAATTATTTCTGCATTTTTATTGAGTTGAGTTTCTGGTCGACCAGTTTTATGGTCTTTGAGAACATCCCAACCCCCATGTTTATAAGATTTAATAAGCATCTGTACTGTTCTTGGGGTTACTGACTGACTCATTGCGATTTTAGAAGTTAATGTTCCATTAAGATATTGTTTAACAATCCATACCCTCTTCTTAAAATTCAGTTTATACATACATATCACCAAAAGGTGTTATGTATGCGAATTAAAAACGTGATAGCACAAAAATTTGCTATTTTCAAAAAGCTTATAAAGCTGCAAAATATGCTATTTTATGTAAGGCAGGTACTTAACTTACGGCCGGTTGGCTGAGGAAAGTCCACACACTTTCGTGGCCACTCTCGGAAGGGAGCTCCTGAGAAGGAGGGCGACCGCTCAGAAACGATACAACCATCATGGAGGATGATGCCCGCGAAGCTTTTCGAGAGAAAAGCAAGATAACCGGCAGACGTTCTTGATGGAACTGGTGAAACGGCGAGTCCTGGTTTGTGCAAGTCTTTGACGCATAGTTGAATGTTAAGACAGTCTATCCAAACGGAGACTGACAGAATGTGGCTTATTCCTGCCTTACATTTTTTAGTAATCTTTTTATATGAATTAATCTTTGCATGTTTAAAATGGCACGAAATGATAAAATAAATCTGCCTTCAAGCGGAGGCGGGCTTATAAGGTATTTTGATGAATACAAAAGCAGGATAAGCTTTAAGCCAGGTCATGTAATAATCCTGGTTGTAATAATCATAATAATGGAGATAATTCTTCATACATGGGGCAATAGTTTTTTGGGATTATAAGGTGGTCAAATGTTTCCTGGAATGAACTCAAGAAAGGCAGCCCAAATGATGAAAAAAATGGGCATTCAGCAGGTTGAAATTCCAGCAACAGAAGTCATAATAAAAACACCTGAAAAAGAGATAGTGATAACAGAGCCCCAGGTAAGCAAAGTTAACATGATGGGCCAGGAAACCTTCCAGATCATAGGAGAGGTTAATGAAAGAGAGCTTTCATCAGAGCCCGAGATAAACGAGGAAGATATAAAAACAGTTGCAGAACAGGCTAATGTTTCAGAACAACAAGCAAAAGAGGCAATTCAAGAAGCAAAAGGGGACCTTGCTGAAGCAATAATAAGTTTACAGAAAGATTAATCAAAAACTATTTATATTTCCAAGTCATATTTAATTCTATGGAACAGTTTCAACAAGAAATTGAAAACGCCAAACAAAAACTTAGGATAGCGGACCACATGATTTTCATGACCTATCCTCTTGTTAAAGATAACAGGCTTTTGCTGTCTGTTATCCAAAACCTTTTTTTGTCTCTTTCAAGCGCAATGTCAGCTATACTCTACTATGAGAGGATGTTCAAGAACATCCCTTCTTTTAATGATAATTTTGATGCTAAGTTCACATCTTTCAGGACAAATTGCGTTGAAAGGCTGAAAATCGATGAAAAATATGTAAAAATGATTTCAGACATAAGAGAGATAATTATCGAGCACAAAAAAAGCCCTGTTGAATTTACAAGACAGAACAAGTTTGTGATATGCTCAAGCAGTTACCGCATGCGCACAATAACTATAGATGAAATAAAAAAATATATAAGCGAAACAAAGTTGTTTATTCAAGAGGCAAACAACATAGTGAGCAGAAATGGAAGAATCTTTGCGTAGGGCAGTGGAAGAACTGAAAAGGGAAGAGCACCTCGTGTTTGTAAGCTTAAAGTATACAAGGACAGTGGATGTTCTGAAAAACATTCTGGAGAGAATGATAAACTCTTATTCTTTTGCATTTAATGCCCTTCTTTTGTATGCAAAAGAACAAAAACTTATAACAGACTATCCCGAAAACAAGGCATTGAGGTGCAACATACTTAAGGAAATTTTTCCTGATGAAAAAAACCTTCATGCATACATTGACTATTACCTTAAGCTGAGAAAAATAATGAGGGCAGAATACAGAAAAAGGGAAGAATACAGAAGGCACGTTACAATGACTGTTGTTGTTGATGGAGAAACAATAGAAGTAACAATGGATTCTGTTAAGGAAGATTATGAAAAGCTAAAGGATTTTATAAAATATGTAAGGGATTTTATCTTTGGCAAGCAGGAAGAAGAATACTAATTCTACAGCAAGATTTATAAATTATCTAGGATTGCTTTATATTATGGCGGCAGTGGTGTAGCCTGGTAGCATAAGAGACTGTGGATCTCTTGGGTCGAGTTCAAATCTCGGCTGCCGCCCTTTAACTTACAATAATCTAATCGACAAGATAATAATTTTTTTCTTTAAGGTTTATATTAATGCATTTTGTTTTAGCTTTTTGGTCTAATTCATAAACATTAGTATTCTTAATATGGCAAACTTCCCTGAGAAAATAGCTTCTTACCTTTCCTAAAACTCTGGAATATGCTGTTATTAAGACATTATCATATCTTTCTATTTTTTTGTGTATTATTATCACATTATGGTAACTTATTATATCATTATCTGGCCATAGGCGGTTGTCTTTTGATATCATAACTTTTTTGATTTTTTCATTTAACAAATCAGCAATTTGATTAGGTGCCTTGTCATTAGGGATGAGAACATACAAGCCTTTTTTTAGTTTATAAGAACTGTTGATTTTGTTGATAATTTTATTTATCTCATCATAACTTTGTTTGGTTAAACTTCCACTTCCAGTAGAAGAATACTCCATTAAAAAAAGATTTTCTAGATTTTCCATGGAAAAATTTTAAACTCCTTATTTATAAACTTTTCAGTAAGCTTTATATATCACCTATTTATCCTTTATTTATAATAGCCCGAGTTCACATGAGCGATATAGGGTTCTTTAAACCTTATTCTCGGCTATTTTGTAATGGTGTTATATATGGCAAATCAGGAATTCAAGCACATTGTAAGGATTGCGAACACAGACTTAGATGGAAACAGAAAAATAGCTGACGCTATGAGAAAAATAAAGGGAGTCAGTTTCTCATTTTCAAATATGGTATGCAACTTCGTTGGCGTTGATAAAAACAAAAAAACAGGAACTCTTCTTGATTCTGAAATAAAGAGAATAGATGAGGCAGTAAACAGCCCAAAAAAATTCGGGGCTCCCTCATGGATGCTTAACAGGAGAAAAGATTATGATACAGGAGAGGATATACATCTCCTTGCTTCAGATTTGGCCTTTGTTAAAGATAATGACATAAAGATGATGAAAAAAATCAAGAGCTACAAGGGAATGAGGCATGCGCGCGGCCTTACAGTGAGAGGCCAAAGGACAAGGTCTAACTTCAGAAGAAATAAAGGAAAGGTCACAGGCGTTCAGAAAAAGAAAGCAAAGGCAGGCAGGGTATAAAAATGGGTCTTCCAAAAAAACAAAGGAAAAAATATTCAACACCTGTACATCCATGGCAGAAAGCCATGATAGATGAAGAGAAAAAGCTCGTAGAGGAGTATGGCTTTAAGAACAAAAAAGAGATATACAAAATGAGATCTATTTTAAAGGGATTTTCAGACCAGACAAAAGAGCTTATTGCATCTAAAACTCCCCAGGCAGAAAAAGAAAGGGTTGCGCTTTTAAAAAAGCTTCAAAGGATTGGATTGATAAACAAAACAGGCACACTTGACAACATACTTGACATCAGCATCAATGATATAATGAACAGGAGATTGCAGACATTTGTTTACAAAAAAGGATTTGCAAGGTCAATCAACCAGGCAAGACAGTTTATTGTCCATGAGCACATAACAGTAGGAGGAAAAAAGATAACAACTCCTTCTTATCTCGTTAACGCTGATGAGGAAAACTCAATAGCATTCGTTGCAAACTCAAAACTTAGCGATGAAGAACATCCTGAAAGAGTGATACTAACCAAAAAAAATCCAAAGCCAAAAAAGGCGGTAAAAAATGAGAGAAACAGAAAATAAACCAAGAAGGCCATATGAAAATAAAAGGGTTGAAAGAGCCGGAATAGTTCATATATACTCTTCTTACAATAATACTATAATTCACATCACAGATATAACTGGCACAGAAACAATAGCCAGGACATCAGGAGGCCAGATGGTGAAGTCAGACAGGCTTGAAAGCTCGCCAACAGCTGCAATGATGGCTGCAAAAAAGGCAGCAGAAATAGCAATTGAAAGCGGAATAAATGCATTAGAAGTTAGGATAAAGGCGCCGGGAGGCCACAACGGGCCAAACAGCCCAGGACCGGGAGCTCAGGCTGCTGTAAGAACTTTATCCAGAATGGGCATAAGGATAGGAAACATATCTGAAGTAACCCCTGTTCCTCACGACGGATGCAGGAAAAAAGGCGGAAGAAGAGGAAGAAGGGTTTAAGAGGTGTGCTTAATGATAAAAATAGAGCTTTTAAATTCAAAAAAGGAGCAGAAGAAGATTTCATTTTTAATCAAAGGAATAAATTCCTCTTTTGCAAACTCAATCAGAAGATGTGCCATAGAAGAAGTTCCAACTATGGCCATGGATGATATTGAATTCAGGAACAACAGCTCTGCACTTTATGATGAGATAATAGCCCACAGGCTTGGATTAATGCCTTTGACTACAGACCTGAAATCATATAATCTGCCTGATAATTGCAAATGCGGGGGAAAAGGATGCGCTCAGTGCCAGCTTAAGCTTATCTTAAAGACAAGAAGCCAGGGCAATGTTTATGCCTCAGAAATCAAGTCAAAAGACCCAAAAGTCAAGCCGGTTTATCCTAATACTCCTATTGTAAAATTACTGAAAGGCCAAAAACTTGAATTTGAGGCAACAGCAACATTAGGCAGAGGAAAAGACCATGCAAAATGGTGTCCTGGATTAGCTTACTATAAAAAAATGCCAATTATTGAAATAAAAAAAGAATGCGAAAATCCAGAGGCAGTTGTTGAGCAATGCCCTCAGAACCTTTTTGAAATAAAAAACAACAAGCTTTCAGTCAAGAAAGAAGAGATTGATAAATGCAACTTGTGCAATGCGTGTGCAGACATATGCGATCCAAAGGAAGCAATAACTGTTGAAAACAGCGATAATGAATTTATATTTTATGTTGAATCATGGGGCCAGCTTGAGCCGAATGAAATCATAGACGAGTCATTGAAGATACTAGCTGAAAAATCAAAAGAATTCACAGACGAGATGAAAAAGGCACCTGAGGCAAAATAAATATTATGCGGGGGTGTCAGAGTCTGGTCAAATGAATACGGTTGAGGGCCGTATGCCTTAGTGGCTGCGCGGGTTCAAATCCCGTCTCCCGCATCAGAAAAAAATGGCAAAAATAACAGGACCAACAAACAAAAGTTTGAATGAGCTCATAACAGAGCTGAGAAAGAGTTCAAATAGTCATAACTCTAATCTATGGAAAAGGATAGCTGATGAGCTTTCAAGGCCAACAAGGCAGAGAAGGGTTGTAAACCTTTCAAGCATAAACAGGAACACAAAAGAGAATGAAAACATAATAGTTCCAGGAAAGGTTCTTGCTACAGGAGAGCTTGACCACAAGGTTACAATTGCAGCATGGCAGTTTTCAGGGCAGGCTCTTGACAAAATAAAAAAATCAAACTCAAAAGCAATTCTTATTAAAGAATTGATAAAAGAAAAGCCGGATGGAAAAGGCATAAGGATAATAGGTTAAAATGATAATAGATGCTGAAAATATGATATTGGGAAGGCTTGCAACATTTGCTGCAAAAAAAGCTCTTCTTGGGGAAAAAATTGATATAGTAAACTGCGAAAAAGCAGTCATCACAGGTGGAAAAAAATCTATTTTTGATGATTACAAACAGAAAAACGAAAGAGGAACAAGGCCTACAAAAGGGCCGTTCACTCCTAAGATGCCTGACCGCTTTGTAAGAAGGACTATAAGGGGAATGCTTCC
>JAQTRH010000094.1 GCA_028711925.1 Candidatus Nanoarchaeia archaeon
GGCCTTTTTTCGCAGGCCTTTACAAGACCGTCAAAAAGTTTTTTCCTGTCGTAGTTTTCCCTTCTGTTATCTTTTTTGACAACTATTATTTCTATTTCAGGCCTTTCATATGTTGTAAATCTTCTGTTGCATTTAAGGCACTCCCTTCTTCTTCTTATAGTGCCGTCTTCAATATTGCGCTTGTTTGTTACCTTTGTGTCTGTGCTGCTGCAGTATGGGCATTTCATTTGCTTTCTGGGGTTTTATTACACCCTTGATTGGATTTTCAGGTTTTATTATGCCTTTTATGTTTTTTGTTATTTCGCAGTAAATACAATATATTGCATATTAAGAGTTCAAAAGATACAATCTGTTGTATCCAAGGTTATTTTAGAATAACAACTCTTATTTAAAGATTTCTGTAATAAGAAATATATTATTTAAAACTTCAAAAGAAAAATAGATGTTTTTTTATAATTAAATATTGATTTTAGAAAGATTTTTAATGAAAGAGCCAAATTATCATAAATATGGAAAAGAAGGACAGGCCATTGGTTATTAAGATTAAAAAAAGAGATTTATTTCTGGCTATTATTGGATTTATACTTTTGTTCATAGCATTGTTTGTTGGACACCATCTTGCTTCACCTCTTGTTACCTATCATAATATTTATCCTTGTGATTTCAATGAAATTGAAGATATACTTGACTTCATATTTTTTGATTTATTATTAATTGCCATCCCACTAATTTATATTCCTTGTGTTATAGATGTAATGTCAACTAAAACAATATTTGAAACTAAACAAATATTTTTTATCTTTTTCATTTTTTTTATGATAACATATGCATCAATTTCTTTTTTTGATGGAATCGATGAAAGTCATTGTTCCTTAATTAGGAAACCCGTTCCATCAAGAGTAGAACTAGCGAAAATTAAAGTTGAAATAATTAGTGTTATTGAAGGTATTGAATCTAATTATGGCGCAGTCAAAAGTAAAACATTTACTTCAAAGATAGTAGATAAGATATGTTTTACTAGAGATAATAAATTAGAAATGTTTTCTAAAGGAGAATTATTAACAACCGCAGAGATGAACAATATTGAAATTGATGAAGACCCATTATGTTTTGAAGAAAAAAATAATGAGTTTGTTATTACATTTGAAGGAATGGGAGATAAAACTAGGATTCATAGATAACTTTAAGTTTCATCTCTTCTCTCTTTATTGTTTTTAGATCTGCTTTTGTTGCAGGCCTCTTGGGAACAAAAGGGCATTTTACGTTCTTGGCTAAATTGTAAGTTTCTATTTCTTTTGCTATATTTACTATTTCCTCTTTGTCAAGGCAAAGCAAAGGCCTCAGCACTGGAATTTCAACTGCCTCTTCAAGGACTGCAAGGTTATCCAAGGTCTGGGAAGCCACCTGGCCAAGGTTTTCTCCTGTTACAATAAATTTAGCATTTTCTTTTTCTGCTATTTTTTCAGCAATCCTGTACATCATCCTTTTGCATAAGATGCATGTGTATTTTGGATGTGTATTATTCTTAATCTCACTTAAAATATTTTTATGATCAATATAATGAATTTTTTTTATTCCAAGCTTTTTTGCTATTATTTCAACATCTTTATAGCTTGTTGTAAAGAAATTAACACCAATCAGCTCTAGGCCTTTCTTCTGCATTAAATAAGCCGCAACTGGGCTGTCTATGCCATGACTCAAAAGAATAATTGCTTTCATGTATAAAGGGGTTACAACAAGGTATAAAAAGCTTTTGAGGATTTATTCAATTTTTTAATTTATTGATAATACTGATTATTAAGAGTGCCACTTATCATAAATAGTTTATGCCTTTTAAATATTTATCTGAAAGCCAATCAAAACCTTTAAAAGTTCCGGCCTTATCTTTAAGATTATGGTGCTTTATATTTACTCAAATATTATTGGAAGCTTTGTATTTAATACTAACCTGAGGATAATAGATAGGTTTTTGTTTAATGAAAAGAGCATAGTCAAGAACGCAGCAAAGCTTGAAAATAATGAATGGCTTGATGAGGAAAAAGCTTTAATAGAAAAGCACGGCCATAAAATCATCTGTTTAGGAGGAAAGAAAGAAAAACTTATTGAAACATCAAATGATTATAATTTTCATGATATAAGTGAAAGAATTTCTGAGATTCCTGATTTTTACACACTTATGAGAAAAGCTGGAATTGTATTATCAAGAAATAAAATAAAAAAATCTGTGAAGCAGGATATACTTGTTATACAGGCAGTAAACAATCTTGATGAGATAGACAGGGTTGCAAATACCTTAATAAAAAGATTAAGGGAATGGTATGAGCTTTATCTTCCTGAATTCTCAAAAAAAGTGAGGGATAATGAAAAATTTGTTGAGCTGGTATTAAAAAAGAAAAAAACTGAGCTTCTCAAGGAAATCAATATGATCAGCAAAGACAGTATGGGGGCAGAATTAAGTGAAGCTGATGTAAAGCCGATTATGGAGCTTGCAAAAAGAATACAATCATTGTATTCATTAAGAAAAAACCAGTCAGATTACCTTGAATCTGTTATAAAAAAGGCATATCCTAATTTTTATGAATTAACAGGACATCAGATAGGAGCTAAGCTGATTAGCTTTGCAGGAGGCTTTGAAAAACTTGCAAAATTTCCTGCATCAACAGTCCAGCTTTTAGGAGCAGAACAGGCCATGTTCAGGCATTTAAAGACAGGGGCAAAATCTCCGAAATATGGCATATTGCATGAGCACAGCATGGTTATGCATGCGAAAAGCTCTGATAAGGGCAGGGTTGCGAGGGCTTTAGCTGATAAAATTTCAATAGCATTAAAAGTTGATTTCTTTAAAGGAAAGTTTATTGGAGATAAGTTAAGAAAACAGCTTGAAAAAAGGTTTAAAAATGATAACAGAACACAAGCAATTAAAAGGAATATATGAATCAGAAAAAGGAAAGAAAAAACTTTTCACAGTAAATCTCGCTCCGGGAAAAAAGGTTTATGATGAGCAGCTTGTAAAAGAAAAAAATATTGAATATAGAGAGTGGAACCCGAGAAAAAGTAAATTAGCAGCTGCAATAATGAAAGGCGCATCTCAGATAGGAATAAAACCTGGCTCAACTGTTCTTTATCTTGGATGTGCATCAGGAACAACTGCATCCCATGTATCTGATATAGTTGGAAAACAGGGATTTGTATTTGCCCTTGATTTTGCTCCAAGAGTTATGAGAGAGATGGTTTTTGTTTCAGAGCAAAGAAGCAATATAATGCCGATAATGGCAAATGCAAACAACACTGAAAGTTTTGAAAAATATGTAAAAAATGCTGATTGTGTATTTCAGGATATAGCACAGAAAAACCAGGCAGAGATATTTATTAAGAACTGCAAGAAATTTCTTAAAAACAGCGGTTTTGGTCTTTTAAGTGTAAAGGCAAGAAGCGTTGATGTGACAAAAAAGCCAAAAAAGGTCTTTGAGGAAATAAGAGCAAAGATTGAAAACGAGTTTACAATAGTTGATTACAGGAATCTTGAACCTTTTGAGGAAGACCACTGTATGTTTATATGTAAAAAAAGATAAACAAAAAGAATATATATTATTAATAAAAGGCCAAATAAGATGGTATTTAAAGTTTATAACACACTGAAAAGGAAGAAAGAAGAGTTTAAGGAGATTGAGAAAGGCCAAGTAAGTATGTACAGCTGCGGC
>JAQTRH010000011.1 GCA_028711925.1 Candidatus Nanoarchaeia archaeon
TAAAGGATGATATAAAGGTCGCTCACATAAATATCACCCCAAAACAGCTTGTCAAGAGGTCAATACTGCTATCCTTTTCATCTGCAATTGCAGTAACCTTTTTTTCTTTTGTAATTATAGAAAGCCAAAGGGGTTCTTTGTCGATACTTCCATTAATTTTTTTGTTTACTCTCATCTTCATTTTCTTTTTCGTTTTAAATATTCCTAAGGTTTATATAAGGAGAAGAGAGCGCGAAATAAACAAAGAGGTTTTGTTTGCCGGAAGATATCTTTTGGTGAAGCTTGAGTCAGGAACCCCTCTTTTTAATGCTCTTATTGATGCTTCAAAAGGATATGGAATTGCGGGCAGATTCTTTAAGGAAATAGTAGATGATATAAGCACAGGAACACCAATAGAGGAAGCTCTTGAGAAAGCAAGAAAGTATAATTCATCTAAAAGCTTTAATAAAATACTATGGCAGATAATAACAGCCCTTAAAACAGGAGCAGAAGTAGTGAATCCATTGAAAGCAACTCTAAAGCAAATAACACAAGACCAAGTGATAGAGATAAAAGAATACGGAAAAAAACTTAACTCTCTAGTTATGTTTTATATGATAATTGCATGTGTCATGCCTTCACTTGGAATTACAATGATTGTTATACTCTCTAGTTTTGTTGAGCTTGATATAACAATGACTCACCTCTTTGTGGTTCTTTTTTTCCTTGCAGTGGTGCAGTTTTTTTTCATATCCTTAATTAAATCATCAAGACCTATGGTGAACATATGAGAATATTTTTTTTAGATGAGTTTGGAAAGGCGATAATTCCTGAGAAACTAAGACCAGGATTAAGAAAATACCTTATGAAGGCAGGGATATTTGCTGTTCCTTACAGGTCTTTTGGCATCCTCTTTTATGTATGCGTCTTACTTAGCATATTCCTTTTCTTTGGTTATGCTTACACTCCTCTTTCAACCTACTCTTCAGGTTTTAAGTTATTCATATTTTCTTTTTTTGCAGGGGTTTTGATAACTTCTTCCGTGGCGCTATTTTCATTTGGTGTGATATATTTTTATCTTGATTTAAAGATTTTCAACAGGACAGTGCAGATGGAAGAAGTTTTAGAGGATTTTTTGAAATTTGTTTCCGAGAACCTTAAGGGAGGAATGGCTTTTGAGAAATCCCTTTGGTCAGCTATAAAGCCTGAGTTCGGAGTGCTTGGAACAGAGATTAGTTTAACTGCCAAAAAAGTTATGACAGGAGAGGATGTAGAGGATGCAGTACAGGAATTCACTGGAAAGTATGATTCTCCTATTCTTAAAAGGTCTTTTAACCTTATAATAGAAGGGCTTAAAGGAGGAGGTCAGGTTGGAGAGCTAATCGATAGGGTTATAGAGGATATAGCAGAAACAAGAGCATTAAAGAAAGAGATGGCTACAACAAATATGACTTATGTTATATTTATAATGGTTGTTGTAATGGCTATTACTCCAGGGCTTTTCGCTCTTTCCTATCAGCTATTAATAATATTAGGAAGCTTTATAACTAAGATAGGTGCATCGCAAACAAGCAGCACGGCAGTAAACTTGGCGTTTAGTGTTTCAAAAATTTCAATACCGCATTCTGACTTTATTGCTTTTTCAAGATATGCTCTCATTTTAATCTCTGTTTTCTCGTCTATGATAGTTTCTATGATAAGAAAGGGAAGCATAAAGGCAGGTATTGCCTACATCCCGGTTTTTGTGACGATATCTCTTATAGTTCACTCAATACTTGTATTTTTGCTTTCAAAAGTTTTTGGAGGTCTTGTAATCAGCTAGTTAAAAACGAAAACTTTATATAGCAAATAGATAATTAAAAGGATATAATCAATTTTAATTAAAAAGGAGGAGATAAAATGGTTACAAAAAAAAGGGCACAGGCTGCCATGGAATTCTTAATGACCTATGGATGGGCAATTCTTGTCGTCCTGGTTGTTATCGGGGCATTAGCATACTTTGGTGTTTTAAATCCGCAGAACCTTATGCCTGAGAAATGCACTTTTCCTATGGGATTGTATTGTGAAGACTACATACTAAGAGAAGGTGCTGCTGCAAGTTTTAGGTTGCAGAATGGTATGGGAAATAGCATAAATATTACAAAGATAAGTATTAACTCACAATCTTATACTCAATTGGACTGCGAAAATTTAGAGGTTAATACTGTAATTCACAACGGTGAAAGTGAGATTATAACAGTACCCTGTACTTCTTTAGAAGCATCCAACAGCAAAGTAAGAGCAGAGATTGACCTTACTTACTGCGATGCCGGTTTAAGTGCATTAGACTGTGCAACATTTTCTCACACCATGAGAGGAGAATTGCTGACAAGAATAGAAGAGTAATTCTTTTAATTTTTTAATTTTTTAATTCTTTTTATCTTAATCTTATTTAATTTTTAATTTTACTTTGGAGTAGGCACAAAGATTTATATAGTTTTAAGTGATTTTTTTTAATATGGCAAGAGCACAGGCATCTATGGAATATCTTCTTGTTGCAGGAATTGTTTTGCTGGTAATTCTTCCATCAATCTACATTTTTTATAATTATTCTCATAGATCTAATGTTGAAATAGGTCAAAGCCAGGTTGATAATATAGGCAAGAAAATAGTTGATGCAGCAGAGGAAGTTTACTACCTTGGAGGGCAATCAAAGATAACACTTGATTTGACAATGCCTGAAGGAGTTAAAAACATGGAAATATGGTGCAATCAAAAACTTGTTTTTTTAATGGAAGACGGCTCAGAACTTTCTTTTAACTCAAGGGTTAATATAACATCTGACGAATATCTAGGCGGTCCAAAGGTTTGTTATGGGTTTAAAGAAGCAAGCTACTCACAAGGATTAAAGAAAGTTATAGTAAGTGCTAAAATGGATAATGTATTGGTTGAGGTAAGATGAAAAAAGCACAATCATCAATAGAGGTTGCATTGCTAGTTGGAGTCATGTTCCTTATATTCAATGTTTTCCTAATTGTGGTTGTGTATCGTATGGTTGAGGTTCAAAATCAGAATGATAGACGAATTATAGAAGATATGACTTCTGTGATAGAAAGCGAAATTATCCTTGCTTCAGGGGTTGAGGATGGCTACATAAGGACATTTGATGTTCCAACTACATTAAACGGAATAGATTATTCAATTGAACTTATAAATTCAACAGTGCTTAAATCAGATTATTCTAAACTTATCCTTGAGTATGTTGATTTCACAGAAAAATATGAAACTGTAGCAAGGCTGCCTAAGAATGTTGACGGTGTTGTTCATCATGGAAAAAACGAAATAGTTAAAAAGGATGGAATTGTATGCCTTAATGTTTGCTCTTAAAAGAGGTGTTATAATGAAAAAAGCACAGACATGGTCTTTAGATCTTATGATAGCAATATTAATATTTATTGTTGTTATTATAAGCTTTTTCTATATAATAAACAGCTCTTTACAAGAGACAGACACAGACAAGCTAAAACAAGAAGCAGAATTCATACCTGAAAGGCTTATCTCTTCAGACACAAACAATAATCAAATTTATCAAGGAGTGAATGAGGAATCTCCAGGAGGAAATATAATTGATGATAAATACCTAAATAATCTTGTTGAGAAATCAAAAACACCTGAAGGATATGAAGAAATTAGAAAAGAGCTTGGAATACAGGGAGATTTTTATATTCATTTTGAGGATGAAGAAGGAAATATTATCTATATCGATGATGATAATGATATAGCAGGCATAGGTCATGAGGATGTAGAAATTGTTGATGCCGGGCAATAATCTGTTTAAAAATATATTCACCTTTTAATAGATACAAAAATTTTATATACATAAACTAAATGCACAAGGTAGGATGGTTGAGAAAGACTTAGAAATGATAAATTTTTTTGAAAACAAAAAAAATAATTTTAAATTTCCTATAATCCTCATTATAATTTTAATTGCATTAACACTGAAGGTTAATGCTGAATCAGAAGGCTTTTGTGGCGGAGACATAGTTCTTGTGCTTGACAGTTCAGGAAGTATTAACAGTTCTGAGATGGCTATTATGAAAAGTGCTGCCATTGGATTTGTTGAGCATTTTTTGCCAGATACCGATTCCGAAATAGCAGTTGTAGATTTTGACGAGAAAGCTAGGTTGGTTCAGGATTTTACTACTGATTTAAATAAGCTTAAAAGCAAAATAAATTATGATATACTTTCAGGCGGATATACCAATTGGGAAGATGCACTTAGAATATCAGGAGAACAATTTCCAAATAGACTTGGTAATCCTGACTTGATTATATTTGCTTCAGATGGCATGCCAAATAGGATTGGTTATGATCCTGTTTTGGGGGTTGGAGAATCTGAAGCAGTTGCTGCTGCTGTTGAAAGGGCTAAAGAGCTCAATGATAGCGGTGTGAGAATAATTGCTCTTGGAATTGGAATACCTAGTAGTAAGGTAGCAAACATGAAAGAAATTTCATCAGATATCTCAGGAAATGAGGAGGATTATATTGATGCTAAGGACTTTGATGATTTCACTGAAAAGTTAGCTGAACTGGCAAAAAAGCTCTGTACTGCGGTAGTAAGGGGAGTAGTGACTGACGATTCAGGTAATCCTATCCCTGGAGCTACTGTACAGGTAATTGGAGTTAAAGACCCTAATAATCCAGATTATACCTTTACAACCATAACCGATGAAAACGGAGAGTATATAATTGAAAATGTCATGCCTGGAAAACATGATATAGTTGTGTATAAAACTGGATACCAGGAACTAAACAAGAATTTTACATTTTATGTGGATATGGGCATAACTGATTTTCCAATTAATTTCATAATCTTTAAAGGAGTGGAAGAGTGCCAGCAAGACTGCAGCAAAAAATCAGATGTAATACCAAGATGCAATCCTGAATGTGATGGAATAAACGGATGCAAATTCTATTCAGAGTATGAAGGAGATAAAAGGGCAAAAGACGCATGCACAACCCCTTACAAAAAGGTAGCTGGTGTAGTAGAGTCATTCAACAGCACACATAAGATAATATGTTGCGGCACTTTTAATCAACATCCTTATATACAGAAAAAAAATATGGTTGTTAAAATCCCTGATAATGCAACAAATGTTGTAACAATAACAAGACTGGTATTCTGGAGAGGAAGAATTTTAAGGATGGTCACGCACGTTTGGAACTAAAAAGTGGTCGAAAATCAAAAAACCAAACAAAACAAAAGGAAATGAAGCAAAGTTTATTATTGTAATTCTATCGGTTTTTTTAGGACTGTTCTTTGTTTCATCATCTTACAAAAGCTACAAGATTAAATCAGGAATAAATAATATAATTGAAAATTTAGTTAATGGAGATGAAATTGATGAGCAGGCTCTAAACAGTATTATGAGCAAAGAATACATTGAAATGAAAAAAGAGCTGGGAATAGAGCAGGAATTTCTGGTTTATTTTGAAAATGAAAAAAGAGAGATTATAGAAATAAATGGAATATACTGCTTCGGATATGATGAGATAGCAATTGAATGCAAGTAATTTTTGCAAATCTGAAATTTAGAAAACAATTTAAATACCAGCTGTTAAATAATATTATACAATGAAAAAAAGAGGCTATTTTTTTACTTTGGATTCCTTTATTGCAACAAGCATAATAGTAATAGGAATTGCCTTAGTTCTTTTTGCAAGGTCAAACAAGCCGTATGAAATGCAGACAGCAATTCTATCGCATGATATTATAGGAACAACATATTCTGTTAGAATTTATGAATTAAGCGACAATCCTTATTTAAATGAACTTGTAGAGAATGGAAATATAACAAGATTTGAAAATACTGTATTACAGCAAATAGGGGAATTCTGCTATCGGGGCATGAATGAAACGGCAATAAACTTCACAGAAAAAGTCTTCATAAAAGTTGTTCCAAAAACATATAATTTTCAGATATTGATTATCAATACAACAAACCATGCATTGTTTAATTACACAAGCGATAAAAGGATTTCAGAAGAATCAGAACTGCTTATATCATACAAAAATTTGATATTTGGACAGTTAGGTAATTCGACCATGTGGGGACCATACCTTGCAGAGGTGAGAACATGGCAATAAAAGGAAAAAGAGGAGTGTTCTTTACCTTGATAGCAGTGCTTGTTGTAAGTGTTTTGGTTATAGCATTTTCATACAATGAAAATTTTACATCAAAAAACAGGGTTCCAATTATATCATCGAGAGTTAAGACATCAAGCAACTTTGTAAGGGATTTAGAGGAATCTTATATTAAGGCCTCACTCCAAACATCAAGCTACAATGCTATTAATTCAATCCTTTTGTACATTGAAAATTATAGAACTTTTGAGGGTCTTGGAAACGAACAGGAACTTAACGATATGTTCAAGGAGGTGCTTATCAACGGGTCTATCAAGGGAGCCAAACTATACCAGGGATATGGTATAAGCTTGATGAACGGAAACACTTTTGAATATCGGTTAAACAGAATAGAACAAGCATCTAAAAATTTTTTTAATTTAAGAACAGATTTCAAAAAAGAAGACATTGAAGTAGCTATTTTTCAAACAAATGATACAGGACCTTGGTATATTGGGGTTAACTTAACCTTAGAATACACAGTTGATGCAGACGTTGCCTACTGGAACAGAACAAAAACATTTACCATCTTCTTAGACCTAAGAGAATTCAATGATCCTTTGTTCTTAGTTAATCCAAAAACCGCTGCACATAGAAAGATAAATCCAACACCATTTAATTCAAGTGAATGGGATATAGACACATTAAAGATTCATATTAACAGCGGAACATACAGGCATGAACCAAATGCGTCAAGCTACTTAAATAGATTGTTTAACTCAGCAAAAGTTTCAGAATGCTGCGGCATAGAATCATTTGTTAATGAAACTCTTTGCAGACAAATTGAAGAAAAAAGTTATGTTGACTTCTGCTTCTGGAGTGATGTATGCGACCCTGGAACTAAATATGGGGAAAATCTTTATAATATAACAGGAATAACAAATGAAACATACCCCTTTAAGCTCGATGCTTACCATGCTGCAAGGTATAATGTCCTTGGTCAAGCGGATCGTATTAATTAATGAGGTGTTTTTAATAAAATGAGATATTACAATGCAATATCCAAATCCTATAACGAGCTTCATAAAAAAGAGCAGCTGAATAAAATAAATATAATAAAAGAAAACATAAAACCAAAAAAAGATGAAATTCTTCTTGATGTTGGATGCGGAACAGGTATATCAACATCTTCTTTTAACTGCATTAAAATTGGAGTTGACCCAAGCATCAAGATGCTTAAGCAGGCAAAAAATGCCTTTTATATGAAAGCGTGTGCTGAAAAGCTTCCATTTAAAGACAGATGCTTTGATTATGTTATTTCAGTTACTGCTGTGCATAATTTCAAAGACATAAAGAAAGGGTTAGAGGAGATAAAAAGGGTTGCAAAAAAAGATGTTGTTTTGAGTGTAATGAAAAGGTCATCAAAATTCGGCGAGATAGAAAAGAGAATAATTAGTATGTTCAAAGTGAAAAAAATCATTGAAGAGGAAAAAGATATTATATTCTTTCTGAAAAGATAACCTTTATATAATATTAGGTTTATTGCTTAATCAAACTAAAAAGGTGATATTATGTCTAATGATGAACTAATGAAACTCGCTAATTCTTTAAAGGAAAACGGGCTTGCAGCAAGCACAAAAGATGCTATAGAGCTTGCAAAAAGCATGATGAAGACAAATAATTCAGCAAGCGAACAAAAAAAAGAAGAGCTAAAGGAGACTGAAGAAGGAATAACCAGTAAAGACATTGAAAAAAAAAGTGAAAGGCAACAAAAAATTCCTGAGCAAAAAGCAGATAAGTCAGTAGAAAATACAAGACCAGAGGAAAAACAGGAAACTATCACTAAAAATATCAACCAGGAAGAAAAGCACGATGAAAATTTTAATGAACTTCCTGATGTTCAAGAAGTGCAAAAAACAGATAACGAAAAACTTGATTATAATATTTCAGAGGATGTAAGGACAGTAGAAGAACTTACTAATTCTGAAGATAATGAAAAACATGAAAAACCAGATCAAGAGGAACCTTCCAAAGAAAAACAAGATCAAGAACCAACAGAAAACAAAGAATATGATGAACAGAAAAGTGAGGAGGATAAAACCTCTGAGCAGGAAAAGCAGCCAGAAGAAAAGGAAAGACCTAAAAATGAAAGGACTTATGCAGAAGAGAACGTTGATTTAACTGAAGTATTTGGCAATAGGTGATTTTCTTGATTGACTACATAAATCTTGATTATAAGCCGTCAAAAAAAGATTTGATATGCGAATTCTATTTAGAGCCAAATAATATAAACATTGAGAAAGCAGCATCTCATGTTGCTTTAGAATCATCAATAGGAACATGGACAGATATTGCAACCATGAACAAGAGGATTGCAAAAACACTGAAACCAAGTGTTTTTTACATAAACAAAAAGAAAAAAATAATAAAAATAGCATATAATGAGAACCTTTTTGAAAAAGGAAACATGCCTGAAATCCTCTCAAGCATTGCTGGAAATATATTCGGCATGAGCTCAGTGAAAAACTTAAGGTTAATGGATATTTCTTTTCCTGAATCAATAGTTAAATCATTTAAAGGTCCAAAATTTGGAATAGCAGGAATTAGGAAAATAACCACGATAAAGGAAAGGCCTTTAATCGGAACAATAGTTAAACCAAAGCTCGGTTTGAATGAAAAAGAGCACGCAAAGGTTGCCTATGATGCATGGATTGGCGGATTAGATATAGTGAAGGATGATGAAAACCTTACTTCTATGAGCTTTAATAATTTCAACAAAAGAGTTATTGAAACATTAAAATTAAGAAAAAAGGCAGAAAAGGAAACCGGAAAAATAAAGATATACATGCCCAATGTGACTGCTGAAACAAATGAGATGATTAAAAGGGCCAAGTTTGTTAAAAAGCATGGCGGAAGATATGTTATGATAGATATATTGACAGCCGGTTGGAGTGCATTGCAGACATTGAGGAATGCAGAGCTTGGTCTTGTTATACATGCCCACAGGGCAGGGCATGCTGCTTTCACAAGAAATGGAAAGCACGGAATAAGCATGCTTGCTATAGCAAAGGCAGCAAGATTGATTGGGGCAGATCAGCTTCATATTGGCGCAATAGTTGGAAAGATGACAGGAACAAAACATGAGGTAAAAGATATAGGGGAGAATATTGAAGATAGTATAATACACGACAAAAACATACATATACTGGAACAGAAATGGTATAATATCAAGCCAACAATGGCCGTATGCTCTGGCGGGCTTCATCCGGGCGGGATTCCCCCTTTAGTAAAAATAATGGGGAATAACATAATAATGCAGTTTGGGGGCGGCTGTCATGGGCATCCAAATGGAACTAAAGAAGGAGCTATGGCAATAAAGCAAGCTTTAGAAGCGGTTATGAGTAATAAAAGCCTTAAAAATTACTCTAAAACACATAAAGAGCTTAAAACAGCTATTGATAAATTTGGAATTATCCGTTAATTATATATTCTTGATTATATATTTTATAGAATAATAAGCTTTATATATGATGTGTAACTACTTATGAATAATATAAAGTATATAGCTATACTATTAAAAATCAGCAAATTGGGGGTAAAAAAATGAAAAAAACCTTTTTGAAAGGAGGACTAGTTGGATTTTTTGTAATGCTGTTTCTTGCAGCAGTAGTCAGTGCAGCAGCACCAACAGACCCAACTGATATAACAGGATTTCCAGATGACCTTTATGTCGGGGATACATTAGAAGTAACTGCTTCAGGTGGAACAGACGCAGACAATGACACAATAACATACCAATACAAATTCTATAATCTTGACGATTCAGAAATAAGGCAGGATTGGGGTTCAAAAAACACATACAAAACACAGAACTCAGATGCCTTTGATAAGATAAGGGTTTATGCCAAATCAACAACAGCAGACGCAAACAGCTCAGGGGAATATTATGAGGATATTTCTGTTGAACTGGGCTCAATGTTGGAAATAGATGACCTTGATGTTTATGTTGATGGTGAGAAAGATTCAAATCTGGAAGACGGAGATGAAATAGGAGAGGATGTAAAATCCGGCTCAACCGTTAATTTTGAGTTTGTAATAAAGAACCTTTATGATGAAGATGATGAAGACGAGCTTGGCATAGATGATAGAGATATGGAAATAGAAGATATAAGAATCACAGTAACTATAAGGGATATTGATGATGGGGATGACCTTGAAGAAGAATCAGATGAATTTAATTTAGATCCTGGTGATGAAAGTGACAGGGAATCAATTGAGTTTAAAATTCCTTCAAAAGTTGAAGAAGATGAGTACGATGTGGAAATTGTTGTAGAAGGAGAAGACGGAGATGGCAATGAGCACAGGATTGAATGGGTTTTGACACTTGTAGTTGAAAAGGAAAAGCATGATATCCAGATTAAAAAGGCAGACCTTAGCCAATCAACAGTTTCATGCAGTAGATACACAACTCTTGATGTAGAACTTGTGAACTATGGGAGAAGTGATGAGGATGAGCTTATAGTTGAAGTAGAGAGCGAAGAACTTGGAATAAAGCAAAAGATAGAGGACATAGAGATTGAGGAAGGAGACAACTGGAGAAGATCATTTTCAATAAATATTGATGATGATGTAGACCCTGGAACATACAGGATATTGACAAAGGTTTACTATGATTTAGATGATTACCAAGATGACGATTTTATACTGGATGCATACGGGATAACAGACATTGTTGTTCAAAAATGCATAGAAACAACTCCTGAAGATGAAGAAGAGGAAGAAGAAGGAGAAGAGGTTATAATAGTAACTCCAACAACACCAACCACTACACCAACAACACCAACCGGAGATGTAACAAGGGAAATATCATTCCAGGATACAAGCTTATATTTAGTACTGCTTGTAGGAACTGTTTTGATACTTGGATTAATATTCCTCTTACTGATATTTAAGTTGCTTTCAAGTTAACTTAATTATTTCTTTTTTTAATTTTTTATGTTTATTATTTCTTGATTACTACTATTACTCCTAATTGTATAATACAACTAACATAATCCTTTTATAAAAATTAAAAAAGATTTTAATTTTATAAAAATATGAATGTTTTTTTATGAAAAACGTTAAAAACTTTTTTGAATATTTCTTAAATGGTGATAAAATGATAAAAAAAATATTTTTTGGAATTTTTTCAGCGCTGCTTTTTTTAAATACAGTTAACGCTGTGATAATCAATGAGATAATGTACGATCCTAATGGAACAGACACAGGAAGAGAGTGGATAGAGCTTTACAACAACAATGATTTTGATGTTAATATCAGCGAATGGAAATTATTTGAATCAGAAGTAAACCACAAATTAACTGCTTTTCAGGGAAGCGATATATTAAACAAAAAAGAATATTTAATTATTGCAGACAATCCTGAACAATTTTTGAATGATTATCCTGGCTTTGGCGAAACTATAATTGAAAGCTCATTTTCATTGTCCAATACAGGAGAGATAATATGTATAAAAGACAACACTTTTCAGACAATAAACTGTGTTGACTATTCCTCTGAATTATTGGCAAATGGAGATGGAAAAACAATTGAATTCTCAGGAACAGAATGGATGGAATCTTTAGTTTATTACGGCACTCCTGGAATGGAAAACAGCGTATATTCCTCAGGATTGGAAATAAATCAAAACACTATGCAAATTTATGCAAATGTTATTTCAGGAGGAATTGAGATAAAAGACATAAATATTTCTCCAGATTATTATGAGAATGAGGGATTTCAGATAATGCCGAATGCAGCAATTTATAAGGACATTACAATATCCGCAATAGTTGAAAACAAAGATGAAGGAAATATCTCTTCTGTTTCTGTTTTATTCAAGGATACAACCTTTGAAATGACAAAAATACAGGATTTGAATGAATATGAGCACATTTATCAGATAAACTTAAGTATGAATTTTTATGATAATCCAGGAATTTATGAGGTATTCTTAAAAGCAGAAAGTTCCAGCTCAAATACAAATAAAACAGCAGAATTTGAGTACTTGAAACTGATGGCCATCGAATTGAGTTCCAACGAGATAAACTTTGGCAATATGGTTAAAGGCAAAAACAGCTCTGTCTCAGATGCTATAATACTTTCAAACATCGGAAATGTTTTTTCAGATATTGAAATGAACGGAAAGGCATTTACAAGCGGTGAGAGTTTTTTAGGTATAGATAACCTTTACTATAAAACAGAAAACTCTGACTTCATAAGATTTTCATCATTACCCTTTATGGCAGGCATTGATTTAGAGTGCAAAGAGGAAAGCAGCAAGAGCCTTGAATTCAAGCTTTACATTCCTGAAAACACAAAATCAGGAAATTACTCAAGCTCATTATCCATAACTGCAATAGAAAGATAAAATGAAAATTTTATTTATTTTTAGTTTTTTAATCTTAATGTTTCCCTTATTTGTATGCTCAATAGGGGTTTCTCCAACTGAGATTGATTTTAAAAATTTATCTAACGGCGAAAAGCAGAAAAGCTATTTAACTGTTTTCAACACCCTTAATGAAGAGGCATCATATTCATTAAATGTCAAGAATAACCATGAGATTTTTTATTTCTATCCAACAGAGTTCAGTGTTCCTGCAAATCAAAACAAAAAAATTGAAGTGGTAGTTGAAATTCCGTATGATATGCATGAAGGCTATTACAGCGACATTATATATGTAAATGAAGTACAGAAATCCAATGAAAAAACAAGCGTGAGCCCTTCTTTGGCAGTAAAAGCAAGCTTTTTTGTTGAAGTGAAAGAATCAAAAGAAAGCAGTTTTATTGAAAGTTTAAAAAACAATTCAGAATTTAACTTAAATGAAATTTTCATTGTATCATTTGTTATAATTGCAGGAGCTATTCTTTATGTTTTTGAAAAAGAAAAGTCAATCTTTGATATTTTCAACTAAATCATAAAATTTACTTAGCCTTTTTTTGTTTAAATCCATTTTTTTATTTGCTTCATTAACAAGGAGCTTTAAATATTCTTCATTTATGTAGAGCTTTTTGTTTGAGGCAATTATGGTTTCAAACTGTTCAGAGCCGATTATTTCAACAACAATCTTTTTTCTTGTTGTTATTATGCCTGAATGCTTTAGCCCTGCTTTGCTTGCAATATCCAGGATTTTCTGGGCATTTTCAATTGTTTTACAGGCAATATGGATTATCATTGACTCCTGCCTGAACCAAAGTTGTTCATCAGGGATTTCTTTTAGCATATTTTTTATTTCACTGAAACTTGCTTTTCTGTGGCTTGAAAAAAAGAATTCAACATCGCACTTCTTGCCTGATTCTGGCCTATTAATAATCATAATTCTTCCAGAGCATGAGGATGTTGTATAATAATCTTTTAATGAGTTTATTAAGTCAACCAAATTTTTTATTTCATCATCTATCGAGCCTTTTTTTGACTTGTCAATTCTTTCAAGGATATTTTTTTTATCTTTTTCAAATGCCATTAACAAAAAGAAAAATTATCTTTATAAATATATTACCTTTCCTCAATGAAATTATGAATCTTTTTCACAAAGTCAGACGCCTCTTTGGAATACAAATCATAATCCTTTCCGGAGATTTCTATTATCTCGCGGTGGTTTATTTTTCTTGAGAGCTCATAAAATTTTCTCATTGTGTTTGCGTATTTTTTCTCTATATAGCCTTTTTTTACCATGTGCTCTTCCATCATGTCTGCAACATGCTCCGGAGTGGGAGGAATCTCTCCAAGTTTCATAAGGGCAGCATGAGCAGAGTCAATCACAGCCCAATAAAGGTCAACTGTTGCCTGAAGGATGTGCCATTTTGAGTTATAAAGTGTTGAGGGAGCCCTTGCAAAATAAGCCCATATGCTTTCATGGGTTGGCCTTATCCTTCCCTGCTTTAAAAGCGCCTGAAGCGGTTCAAAAAACCCAGTATCCAAGAGTGCAATTCCATCTCTCAGCATGTTTATAATAACAGGATCCCCTGAGCGGGCATATTCCCAGAATGCAGTTAGCTTAAGTGTGGTTATATGAAGAAAATTAGAGGTGTCTTTTACAATTTTTTCTGTTATTAGTTTGTATGACTCGCTTAATTCAGGAGTTATCCTCATGGATATGTCATCAACTATCACAAGCACATCTATATCTCCTGTGCTTGAAATCTTTCTTGCTGAGCTTCCGAAAAGAACAGTGGCCTTTATAAAATCCTTCATTTCATCATATATCTTTTTTGAGAAATCATACGCAATGTCAAATTCCTCTTTTTTGTAGTCCACCGGGGCTATGTTGTTCTTTTTTATGTTGAATTTCATCATCACACCTCTTTTACAGTTAAACTTTATGTTTATTAAACTTTCTGACTTCTTTGAAATGGTTAATTATTCCATTGGTACTCCTGTCCACATCGTCCATTCATTCGAGGGAACATAATTTCCAAATAAAAATGAAGGGGGATATGTCTGCCCAAAGTATGAGTTTTGTATCTGGTGCCATTGCGAAGGAGGCAAACCGTCTCTTGCTGCTCCGAAACTGTAAACAGGAGAGCCAAGGTATTCCCATGTTTTCATTAATCCATGAAAGTATGATGCATCAGTTGTTGCTGATGAGCCGCACTCCACAGTATATGGCCCGTCATAACCGTATTTTTTAAGTGTTTTTACCATTTCTTTTATTGGTGCATTTCCCTGCCCTGGAGCAAGGTGCTCATCCTGGTATCCAAAGTTGTCTGCAAGGTGGACATTTCCTATTATGCCTGCCTTTGCCAGCTCTGTAGTTTTTTCAACAGCCCATTTGTCAAATTCCTTGTCATTACCATTAAAATATTTTCTCCACAAATTGAGATGGCCAACATCAAGCGTTGCTTTTATATGGGTTTCTGCGTATTTTTTTGCCTCTGATTCAGAATAACCTTTTTTCTTTACAAGTTCTTGTTGCATCCTTTTTCTGCTTCCTATAATAAGATTCTTAAGCTCATCAGGATGGCCGCCATAGCTCTCAGGGAAAATATTTTCCATTGTTATATACAATGGCTTTTCAAGGCCCTTGTCTCTTGTTTCCTGCCAA
>JAQTRH010000012.1 GCA_028711925.1 Candidatus Nanoarchaeia archaeon
AGTTTGGGGTTTCGCAAATTATGTTTAATTCTTCTATCTTGAACTGAAAAGCTGTTGAGCCCTCAATTCCATTATAACATTTTGCTATCTGATTGTCATTAAGCTTCTTTAAATCGACTATTCCCGGATAAACCCTTCCTGTTTCATCATCCATGTAGGCAAAACATTCAGGCGAGTTAAGAAACCTGTTTATCATGATTGTTATTTTTGTATTAGGGGGGATTGTATTCGAGTTTGATACGCTTGTTAGTATGATAAATCCAAACAAAAGGAATGATGCTGTTAAGAAAAACAAGACTATTATGAAATAGACTGGCTTTTTTCCAAGTATATACCCATTTCCTTTTTTCGAAAACATTTTCAGCTCTTGTATTTTATTAATGCCTCTGCTATTGATTCCCCTATGTAAGATGATTCTCTTAAAGGCTCTTTTCCGCTTTCTGTGTTCACGTTTCCTATTTCCAGCATCACAAAGATTCCATCAAATTCTGAAATTTCATCAGGAAAAAATCCTTTTGGAAAGTCATTTCCCTTTGTTTCAATGTCAACTGGAACAATTGATATCCCGTCTATCTTGATTTCTTTCAGGTTTTTGTTGGTGATTATTGAGTTAAGCATCATGCAGGCAAGTGCCCTGCTGTTGCTTTCTTTTTTTGAGCCGGAGATTATAAATGCCTTTACAAAGTTTATGTTATTTTTTGCTTCTCCTTCTTTCATGCTTATTATAATCCCTTCTTTTTCTTCAGGATATTCATATAATTCATCATTGCAGTTTATTAAATGTGTATCATCATAAATCTTTCTTGTTGAAACTGTGCCTAAAAAGAAAGCAGGGGATCCCAGCTTAATCAAAAATGAGTTTGCCAAAGAGCAAATCTCATCGCTTGGTTTGCTGTCTTTTTTATTTGGGTTTAAATCAAGAATAATCTTTGTTTTTCCATTGTCCTGAACTTTATTGCATGACAATATGTCCATATTAACATCAAGCTGTTCATCAAAGTATATCTCTTTTCCTATCTTTGCTATCTTTAATCCCTTAAGATTACTTAAAGGTTTTTCCGGGATATAATATCCTTTTAATGGCACAATCTTCTTCTTGTTTTCAATGAATCCTCTTTCATGTTTCAACAAAACAGAATTATCCTCTAAACCAACAGAATAATCACTAAGTTTTCCTGTGTAGTTCACAATAACATTGCCTGTTCCGGCAAAAACAGAATCAATGGTAAGAGCAATATCTTCTGCAAGGTAATTTCCGTATATTGTTTCAGTGTTTGAACATTTTGCTACGTTACTGAAAAGAATAAATGCAACTAATGCTGCGGCTACTATTTCGCCTGCAATCATCATTGACCGCGAAACACCTCTTTTATTCATATTACAAGCCAAGAACCTAAGAGTTTAAATTATTTGCGGTGCTAATTTCTTCGCAATCCATTATTTCAATTGGTTCAGGTTCTCCTGGTCCAACATATTTTAATTTGCTAATCAAAATGTTAGAATTTTTTTCTGATGATCCAACAATAATCTCAGTATTTTCTTTATCTGCATAAACAATGCAAATGTTATTTTCATCATATTTGATAAATGCTATTTGGGGGTCTTTTTCATTCCCATAGTAAATAACATATTTTTCAGGTGTTATGAATGGGTCACTCCAATCACGATGTACAAAAAACTCTTCAATAGATTCTTTTTTTTCAATAGGATTTTCATTATTATATCTTAATTTACATTCACTAATACTAGTTTCTATTTCAATAGATGATAAAGTTATATCCACTGGTTTTTCTAATTCTAATATAAGTTTATTATCTTTGTTGATAAATTTAACACTGTATCTAAAACTATCTTCAATAGGAATATTGGATTTAAAATCAAATGCTCCACAGCTGCATGGTTCTCCTGAGAATTTTTCATTTATGCAATCTTCAATAAATTCGGCAAGTTTTTTTAATCCATCAGCTCCTTGACTTTCTTTTTTATAACTTTCAGAAATGCATGAACCATCCTTTAAATCTTTCTCTTCACATACAGCGACAATTTCTCCGTCTGGTCCAGTGTACTTTTCAATATAAACTTTTCTGAATTGAAGATTTTTTTCCTTTTCGGTAAAATATTCTGAATTTGAGATAACAAAGCCATTGCCTTGATAGTAGAATAGATTTTCCTGGGGGAGATTAGGAAATTCTATATTATCTAAAGGTTCACAAATTAAAGATTTTTCTTTAAATTTAAGCTTTCCGTCATCTTTGTACAAATCCCTATAAAGACATATACAAGCTTTTTTTTCTTCACAACCAAAACCTACTGGTTTGTCAAAATCATAATTTGCTAAGTGCGCTCCTTGTGCATATGATTCAACATTAAAGAAACTAGAAGGCTTATCATCTTTTGTAAAACCAATTATAACTGTTTCCTTGTCCATTCTTAATACAGTGGTTTCCAAAGTGCCAGGGTTTTTATTGGTAAAAGATTTTATCTCTTCAACAAGATTATAGAAAGAGTCCTTGCTTGCGTCAGTTGTCCTGAAAAGCTTGCTCACTATGTTAAGTATTGCCACTAAGATTAAGATAGATATAACGATTCCAATAGCAAACTCAAGGGCTATTCTTGCCTTTTTATTTTTCCTTTTATGATAAGCATGACCTGTCATTTTCCTTGCTGTTCATTTTTTCCGGAGAAGAGCATCCTCCATATCTCTCTTCTCCCTTTTCACAGGGGCATATATCGACAAAATCTTTCACTCCGTCTGCATCATAATCATCTTTTGCAATGCCCATTTTATCTCCGATATCATTAACATTATCCCCTACAAGGTCTGTGAAAATAACCAGTGAAACAATAAGCACAATCAATAACACTCCTGCCATCACAATAACATTCATGCTCAGTTCAACTGCCTTTTTATTTTTCATTTTATTCATATAAAAAACAAGCTTTGTTATCCTTTGTTTTAATTAAGCTATTCCCAAAGTTATATTCTTTATTATCAACCTTAAATTTATTTTCATTTATAAAAATGATTTTATCAACATTATAAACATCAGATGAATCAATAAGCAAAGAACTATCATCAACTACTACTTTATCTTCAATATCTACAATCATATTAGTATTAGGATCAATTTCATATTTTTTATTTGCTTCAAGAATTCTCTCCTCAAGTTCTTTTTCATCAATATTAATTATACAAGGTTCATAAGTTATATCCTCCTCATAAGATTTTATTTGACCTTTTAAATTTTTGACTGTAATTTTTAATTTTCCTTCTTTATTTTTTTCAACTGTCAACTCACTTCCTCCAAAATCATTGAGTTCAAATTCTTCGCTGGTTAAATCTTTTATTGTAGTGCCTGGAGCAACATCTTTTTCTTTAAGTTTGGATATAGCTTCTTTTATGTCATTAATATTCTCTTTCATATCATCTGAAATCTCAAATTCAGATTCATATCTCTCTTTCCCCACTCCGAGAATAGAATCAATGTTTGTTGCATTAAAAAAATCCTGTGTTGCCTTAGGAAAAAGATTTGCTGCTATAACAACTATAACAATTAATACAACTAACGCTATTATTGCTTTTACTATTGTTTCAAACGTAAGCATTTTTACATCCTCAAAAAATTGAAAAGCGAACCAATGTCAGATATCATCTTTAATCTGATTGCGCCGTATATTACGAGCAGTATTATAAGGACTGTTACAAATATAGCCCAAAGCACAATTTCCCTCCACATCAATGCTTTTCTGTTTTTTATTATTTTCATTTTATATGCTCTCAAGAGTCAGGCATTCCTCTCCTGTCTTATCATCTAGCGCATTTAATTGCTCAATAAGTATTCTGTTCATTTCAATCATTTCAATTTCTTCTTCTTTTTGTGTTCCAGACTTCCAAAATTGCATTTTAATAAAAAGACTATCTTTAAGTTTTCCCCAGAATGTATTATCAGGGCTTACAAAACTGATTACATAAGAATCTCCATCTTTTAATTCAAGTTCTTCTCTCATCATTACTGCGCCATCGCCTTTGTAGCTTTGTATGTATTTAAGATAACTAACTCCTTCCTCCCCGTCATCAATGTAATTATTCTCATACATGTGATTTATTAATTCATCAGGCTTAATTTCAATGCCTTTTTCTTTGATGGTGAAAATGTAACATCTAAAGCAGCGTTTCCCGCTGAAGAAAGCATGCTCATCAAAAACATTTTTATACTCTCCATTGAGAAACATCCACCAGCACCTTGCGCTCATGTATGATATTTGTTCCATTATCTGGTCTTCACTTCCTGAAAGCTTTATGTTTTCCTGGGTTTTGCATGTAATAGGAAGCAAGGATACTGTGGTTACATCCACTCCCTTAACTTTAATTTCAAAAACCGCCTTTGCCCTTGCAAGAACGCTTGCCCTGCATACGCTCTCAGTCATTTCAGGATTTGCACGATTCATGAATATGTTTATCACCATCACTATAATTATAAACCCCAATACTGTGATTATCAAGAACAGCAAAAAATCCCTTGTTATTCCTTTTTTATGGGGTTGGCAAAACATTTTCTGACCTCCATATTAAAAAAAAGAAAACAATGAGAAGAACAACAGCGATAAGAAGTATAATAAGACTTTCAGGGGTTATGCTAACGCCTCTTTTTTTAAGTGAAATCATATTAAAAAGTCTTGTTTTTGTTTATATAAGCTTTTCGGTAGTTACTTGAAAATAATGCCTGCATAGCCCACTGCATTGCTGTAATCCCCCATCACATCGCCTGAGGTGTAGTAATGCATAAGGTTTGCTTTATTGGCCCTTCCTTTCAAAACCTCTATTAATAAAGATATTGCAGACGTTCCGCAAATTGTTGCCTTTTTTTCTTTAACATAATTCAAAAATCCTTTTGAGTCAAGCTTTTTTATGAAATCTATTGCACCATAGTCAAGTTTTTTCATGTTTTCCTTTATATTCTGTGAGAAGGGCATATATCCGTACGCAGAACCATAATGTGTAAAGTCAGAGCTTGCTATTACGCAAACCTTTTTTCCTGATTCATCAATTGTTTTTCTTATTGAGGATGCAAGCTCATTTAAATTGAAATCATAAGACAAGGTTATTGCAACAAACCTTAAATTATCAAGATTATCCCTGGATGCAAACTGTAAAAATGGAAGCTGAACTTCTATTGAATGCTCGTTAAGGTGAGCCATTGAATCCTCTTTTATTGAGCTGTTTTCAACAAGCTTTTTTGCAAAGGATTTATCCACTTTTACAACGCCAAAAGGGGTTTCCCAGTCATCTAAAATTGTTGAAGTTGAGCCAAATCCAGAATGATTTGGGCCAAGAATCAAAAACAAGTCAGAAAACTTAGATTCTGCAATCTCCTTGTAGCACCAAGCTGCGCACGGCCCAGAAAAAACATAGCCTGCGTGAGGAACTATTGCTCCAAGAACATCGCCCTGCCTTTTCTTTAAAGGCAGTGCCCCAGGCCCATTCTTTCCCTCAAAGCATTCTTCTATCTGTTTGTTTAACTTTTGAAAATCTTTTTCATAGAACTGACCGGCAACAATTGGTTTTCTCACTCCCATATACCCTTATAAGAATTCATGATATAAAATATTTGCTTTTTTAAAATAAAATAATCAAACGAATTCTAGCACTACCTCAATGCATTAGTAACTCTCCCTTCATGAGATGAGAAGACTTTTCACATTCTTCATTACTAATTGCATTATCTTTACAATATCGAATGGATATATCCATAACTTTCTTTTTTTCTGAAGAGATTATGTCACAAATAATTTCAACATTATCTCCTTCTCTATTTGCAAGATGCCATCCACTTAGGTTGTTGTAAGTTTTAGGTCCTCCAGGTAATTCCTCTGTTAAATCAATAGTTAAAAACTCCAAGATAAATCATTAAAAGAATGGGTATACTAAGTATTATTCCAGTAATTGCCATTTCTCTTCCTTGAAGTAAGGGATTTTTCTTTATATTAAATAAGGATATTATACCTAACACTAATCCAAAAATAGGAAAAAAAGAGAAGGATAAAGCCATTACTAAATCGATTAATAATCCAATGGTAGGAGAGGTAATAGAAATGTAATTGAACACTGGACAAATAAAAGGAATTAATGCAAAAATTAATGATAATATTGCCAATACGCTTGTTTTTTGAGGTTGTTTGTTCGGCATTTTGAATTAAAATAAAACTAAACTTTTTATTTGATACCAGAAAGTATTTCTCCTTTCATAGTATGCGTAAATTGCTCGCATTCCTCATTGTTGGATACTCCTTCCTCAGAATATTCATCACAATAAGTCAAAACTATATTCCCTTTTGTTTTGGTGTTGGTTTGTTCGATAGGGCAAACAAGTTTGACTGTTTCTTCTTCCCCATGAGCGAGATGCCAACCATCCAGACCTTGATAAGTGCCAGGACCACCAGGAGATTGTGTTTTAAGGTCTATGTAACAATCATATCTATCAGTGGAATTATCTTTTATTTCTATCCTTGTAATCATAATGCCAAAGCCCATCCCATTTTCTATTGTAAGGCTTATCGAGCCCGGATTGCCTGACACAATAGAAAAATCATTGCAATAAAGTCCCATTGGAAGAGTACATCTAGAAGGAAGAGATGATGAAGGAGTTAAAAACCCTAAAAAAGCAGAATATCCTATTATAATTAAAAGTAATAGTGAAATTATAAAAACAAGACTTAGAATTATCCCCCCAATCGCCGATTCTCTTCCTTTAAGGTTAGGATTTTTCTTGATATCGGATAATGCGATTATTCCCAAAATTAATCCAAGAGGGGAAAAAAGGAATGCGAAAATTAATGATAATATTGCTAATATGCTTGTTTTTTGAGAACTCTTTTCCGGCAAAGGCGGTAATTCTTTTCCTGAAGAACTTACCTTCGCCTCGCTGATTGCTTCGTTAACTTCGTTTTCTGACCAGCCAACATCAAGAAGTGCTTTCTTAATCTTCTCTACAGAAAAACCAGAAGATAGATTTTGTTTTGTGTAATCAACTATTTGTTTATTGGCCATCCTTAAATAATTAAGAATAAAAAAATAAAAATTTACTCAACTCTTGTTGTAAGGGTTCCTTTTATAGAACGGCTTATATCATTTTCTGAAAGGTATCCTACTTCTATATCTCCCTGGAATCTAGAGCCTTCAACAAGGTCTTCATCACAAGTAATAACAAATGTGGCTTTACTACCATCAACTAATATACTCTCACCCTCAGTATCCTGTTCTATAAATCCATTACAGTTTTCTCCTCCAATAGATACATTTATTGAATTTAAATTCTCTCCTTTTCCATTCTGTAGAACTAAAGTTACTTGATCATTAGAGTCTACTTTAAACTCAACACAGCTTAAGCCAGCTTCAATTGTGCAGCTTGCAGGCAGGTATCTTCCTGGGTTCAATACTCCAAAATAAGCCAGTGCTGCTATGGCCAACAACACAACAAGTATTGCCCAGCCGTAGGTCATTAAGAACTCCATTGCAGCTTGTCCTTTTCTCATAATATCACCTCTGATATTGGATTTTTAGTATATTACTATACTTTTTGATATATTAACAACTACTAATATATAAACCTAACTATTTTGAAGCTGTTTTTTGTTATTTAAATTAATTATTTTAAAATAGTTACATAAATTTAAATATACGTTTAAGAACATTTGTTTTATGAGGGGAAAGTTTGCGCAGGTAAGCATGGAATACTTGATAATAGTAGGTTTTGTTCTTATTATAACAACCCCCTTGATAATAATATTCTACCAGCATACTGCTACAACAAACTACCAGATAATAACAAGCCAGGCAGACAAGATTGTAAAAAAAATAGTTGACAACTCTGAAGCTGTTTATTATCTAGGCGAGCCCTCAAAAACAAGAATAAAGGTTTACATGCCTGAAAACGTTGAAAGCATAGTTATGGAAGATTATGAGGTTTGTTTCAAAATAAAAACAAAAAGTGGCATATCTGATATCAGCCAAACCAGCTCTGTTAATATAAGTGGAGATATTTCAACAAGCCCTGGGATACATTACATAACAATAGAGGCAAGGGAGGGTTATGTATGGGTAGAGGGTTAAGAGCCCAGGTCGCTATGGAGTTTATAGTTCTTATTGGAATATGCCTTATGATGTTGATAATCTTTGTTTCTTCAACTAGCGATCATACAGAAAAGCTTAACAGGCAAAGGGATTATATCATTATTAAGGATGTTGCTTATAAGATACAGAATGAAATAATCCTTGCCTCTCAGGTTAAGGAAGGCTACAATAGGACATTTTACCTTCCATACGAGTTTGATAGAAAGGAATACGAAATAGCAACATATGAAAACCAGTTCACAGTAATTATGAATGAGATGGAATTCAGCTTAAGAATACCAAAGATTAATGGCACCATAAAAAAGGGAAATAATACAATAACAAACAAGGGAGGGATTATAAATCTCAACTAAGGCGCAAATATTTTGTATGGATATGATAATAGCAATAGTCATATTTGGCGTTGCAATTGCTGTTTATTACAAAACAATAACCAATCTATCAAACCAGGATGAAGTGCTGCTTGGTGATATATTGGAAAGTGCAAAATTAATCTCTGATTCTCTATTAACAGAGGGATATCCAAAAAACTGGACATCGGAAAATGTAACACACATAGGAATAGTCACAGATGATAAAATAAACCAAAAAAAACTGGATGTTTTTTTATCTATGGATTATAGCAACACAAAAAAAATATTTGGAACAATATATGATTATTATATTTTTTTTGAAAAGAGTGATGGAAGTAAAATAAGAATAAACAATACAACAGAGGGAATAGGAAAACCGGGCGTAAATTCAACAAACATAAATCAGGATGAAAACCCAAAAAAGCTTGCAAAGGTCATAAGAATTGTTGCAAAAAATAACAGCATAGCAAGAATGGTGGTATATGCATGGCAATAAAAAAAGGGGTATTTTTTACAATAGATGCAATAATGGGTGCTACACTGTTAATAGTAGGGATAATTTTACTGGATTCATTTTATGTTGCCGATAGGGAATATACAAATTTAGATTACTGTGCGCATGATATTATTAACGTGCTTTCTGTATTAAAAATAGGTGAGATAAATAACACTTACGTTAAGGAGCTTATAGCCTCTGGTGAGATAACAAACCAGGAAAAAAGTGTACTTGAGCAGATAGGAGAATTTTGTATTTTAAACAAAACACAGCTCTGTAAAAATCTTGCAGAAAATTTAACAGCAGAAATAATTCCCAGAAATATTGGTTTCAGTATAATAGTTGGAGGAAATGATGTTTATTCAAGAGATTTGCCTACAAATCAAACAGTTATATCTGCAAGAAGGATGATTTCAGGGTATGAGAATGAAAGGCCTGTAAAAGGCTCAACTGCAAGGGCGTATCTCAAAAGCATAAAAGAAAAAACAACATCTTCCTTCGCATATTTTGGTGGTTTTGTGGGTCAGGGAAACATTTCAAGAGAGATGGAAACCATTCCTGATGATGCAGTAATAGAGGATGCATTTATCGAGCTTGATGCAGGAAGTGATTTTGATTTGTATGTGAATGGGGTTTTCTGTAATTCATTTAATCCTCCGGAGGAAAACATGAGCTCAACAAGATGGAATATAACATTATGCAATTTCCAGGCAGGCATTAAAAACAACCTTTCAATAATATTCAAGGAAGAGCTTGACAAAGCATATATCGCAGGAGGTTACGCAAAAGTAACTTACAAAACAAGCCAACTAATAAGTGACACAACATCTGGGATAAGCTACTATTATTTCCCAGGAATAAATGGGCTAATAAATCTTTATTCTTCTTTTGATATCCCTGGAAATCTAAACTATATTGATATTTACCTCCATTTCTACAACAACAAAACAACTTTTCTCAAAATAGGAAACGAAACAGCTTATTCATGGAGCGGCTCAGATGAAGACCAGTTCATTAGTATAGAAGAAGAGGCACTTCCCTTCCCCCAAAAAACAATACCAATAAGGTTGGGAACAACAAATATTTCTGAGATATTGAACATTACATCAGGAGAGCCATCTGATTCTGTTCTTGTTACTGATGTTTCAGGAAGTATGAGTACATGTGAGGTGCCTTTGCCTGGCGCAAAATGCAGGTATGAATGCTGTGTTTCATGGTTTATCTGGTGCTGGGATTGGGAAACAAGGGAATGTGAATATACAGACTCATGTGCAGGAGATCAATGTGGAACATGCAGTTCAGGAATAACCAGAAATCACGAGATAACAGATTGTCAGACAAGGCTTGACCTTGCAAAAAACGCGGATTTACAGTTTGTAGAAACTGTATTGAATATGAGTGGGAATGAAATCGGATTAGTAAGTTACAGCACAAGCGCAAATGATTTTCAACCAATAACAGATAATAAAGGAATGCTTGAAAGCGAGATAAATGGATATACAGCTAATGGGGGAACATGCATATGCTGCGGGGTAAACAGGGCAAAGGATATGGTTATAACAAGTGAAAATAAAAAATTCATAGTTGTCATGAGTGATGGGCAGCCCACATATTATTGCAATGGATTCTCAGATTATGATGGTTCAGGCACAAGAGGTGACAGTTCAGGAGGTAGTTCGAGCGAACAGGATAAGCAATGGGCAATTGATGCAGGACAGAACGCATGCAACAATGGAATAGTTGTTTTTGCAGTTGCCTTTGGAAAGGATGCAGACCATGACACAATGAAACAGATTGCATGCAATGAATCTTTGTACTACAACGCGTCTGATGTTGAAAATCTTACTTCAATATATGAGGATATAGGAGAACAGATACTTGTAATGGCAAACTATTCATCGCAGATAATAACCCTTATAGGCCAATACCAGAATTCAATACTCTACCCTGATTCATACATAAAATTTGATTTCACTCCCCTTGTTGAGCCTGCATCATTCGGTGAGATTGATATTGCCATAGAAACAGAGAAGTTCAATAGTTGCACAAACAATGTTGACATACCAAACAAGCTTAGGATAATAGATGCAAAAGTATTATCATACTCTGGTTCACATTGGACAAGCATGCTTGATGTTAATGATAACCTTCTCTTTAACATAACTGATTACGGCTCAGACTATCGCAGTATAGGAGATCCCTTTGTCTTGAGGATTCCTCCAACCTATTTAGTTAATGGAAGCAACACAATAAAGCTCCAGACAGCTGACACGCCTGAAAATGAAACAGGATGCTCTAAAAACAACAGCATGATTTACAATGCTGCAATAAAATCATCTGTAACTTATAGCGATGTGCTTCCAAATGCAGAAGGATGCACATGGACAATCGAAACAGAGGACTCAGGATTTATAACAGCATCTGTACCAAGCGATTACTCTGGAGAAAATGAGTGCAATTATACAAGCTCAGAGATAAGCTGGAACACTCAGGATAGCATAAGCAAAGCAGTTTATGAATTGCTTTTGAACCTTGATTTTGACAACAATGGAAAAATCAACATAGATATAGATGAAGAAGACCTGGAGATAGAGGCATTGTGGGTGTCCCAAGTTCCATACTTATGGGGGCCATTGATAGTCGAGGTGAGGTCATGGCAATAAAAAAAAAGGCGATGGTCTTCACAATAATTTCTGTTATCCTGATAAGTATACTTGTATTCTCATTTACATTGTACAACAAGTACAGTTTGAGGGATAAATCAGTTGTGACAGGAACAAGAGTTAAATCAATGGACAATTTTATCATGGATATTGAAAATGACATTGAGAGAGGAGTTTACATAACAGGATTTAGGGCCATTATGAGTATGGAACAATACATAACAACAAATGGAAAATTCATAGGAGATTTCCAGCCAAGATTTATGGAAGCATTTCTCAACGGGACAATAAACAACTCTAAGATGGCCTTGATGAATGAATCAACTTTTGTAAACTGGACAGATAAGGTAAAATTTGAGGCAGAAAAGCTTGATATAAATCTTGATTTTGATATAAATGATGTTATTATTTACCATGACGACCCATGGGAGGTAAAGGTTTATGTAGATATAAAAATAAATGTAAAAGATAAAAAGAATACTGCCTCATGGGATAGAGATGTTAAGATAACAACAAATATAAGCATAGAAGAGTTTGAGGATGCATTATACAGCATAAACAGTAATGGAAAAGTAACAAACAAGATAATAAAAACAACAATAACTGATTTTGTCGATGGTGAAGACGCAACAAACCTGCAAATCCACCTTAACAATTCATATTACATAGAATCAGAAACTGCTCCGAGCTTTCTTATGAGGCTTGCCGGAAATCTATCATCATCGCCATATGGCATAGAAAGCCTTGTGAATATTGAGGAATTCAAGTCTCAGGGTTTCCAGACAAAGAGTCGGAGCGTTGTTGATTATATTTACTTTGGAACGCAGTCAACTGACAATTGTCAAATAGAAAATATGCCATTATGGTTTATGCTTGATGATAACCACCTTAGTGCTTATGAATGCAATTGTGTAGAATAATAATCCGATAGATATTTAAATCAAAAAATAATTTTATAATAAAATGGAAAAATCACCCTTGCTTCAGACAGGAGTTGACAAATTAGTCAGCTTAATCAAGGAAAAAAAGAGGATTTCAGTCCCCCAGGCGGCAAAACAGCTCGGTGTAAGCCATGTTCTTGTTGAAGAGTGGGCAGACTTTCTTGAAGAAGATGATATCATAAGCATTGAATACAGGCTTGCAACCCCCTGGCTTGTTGATAAAAAGCTGAAAAAAGAAGAGCTCAAAAAAAGGATAAAAGAGTTCCAAGGCAAGAAAGAAGTTCTTATAAGAAAATCAGAATCGCTTCTTGGATTCCTTAACAACCAGGGTGATGATATAACAAAGATAAGGGAAGAGTTCAAGAATCTCAAGAACCAGATACAGAATGAGGCATCAGGCGTAAAAGTTGAGCTGGAAGAGCTGCAGAAATTTGAAGGGCTGAGGGAAAATATCCGCAAACAGATAAAAGAGCAGGAAGATAATTTTAAGGAAAGAATAGAACAGATGAATGACCAGGTGAACAGGGCCCAGAAAAAATACTCAGAGCTCCTAAATCAGATAGGAAAAGAAACAAAGGCAATAAAATTAGAAAAAATTAAGGCCGAATCAATAAAAGAAATTGAAGAAGAGCTGAAACAAAAGATAAATAAAATTGAAGAAACTGTTTCTGAAGTTAAGAAAAAGGTCGAAGATCAGGGCATTTATGTTGAAGATATGGAAGACCACATAAATCATCTCAAAAAACTTGCATCTGAAACAAGAGACATGATAAAAACAAAGAGAAACAGCATAAGCTCTCTTTCAAAAGAGATGGAAGCATATGAGCAAAAGGTTAAAAAAATCCAAAACAATGTGCTTAAAAAAGTCTACTTAAACACAAAAAAGATAAGGGAAGACATAAAGCAAAGCAAGGAGCTTTCAGAAAAATTCAAAAACTTCTTTGACAAGAAGATGGAAACAATAAAACTCATAGACAAGATAGACCAGGACAGGAATGAGATTAAAAAAGAGCTTGACAAGTTCATACAAAGCGCAAGGGCATTCAGCGCATCATCAGACTCTGAAGAGATACTGGAAGAAGTTACTATGATGGAAAAGAAGTTTAAGGATATTGATGTTAAAAAGAATGATTTTGAGAAAGAAATAAAAAAGCTTTCCTCAATCATAAAAAGCAAAAGATAATAATTATAATTAAAAACAAAAAAGGGGTTGATTTTTATGGTAGTAAAAGATGAGTACAGCTTTATTTCTAATGATATTCCTATAAAGGTTACAATTTACACTAACAAAGATGATTTTGTTCCGATTTATGATGTATCTATATCGGCGATAAGCAAAAACACAGAGATTATACTTGAGAAGATAAGGCAGGAGCTTATTGCGCAGGTAAACCTGGGAATGGTTGACATAGTTGACATAAAAAAGACAGATTTTATTGAAGACAGGTTCAAAGAAACAATTGGATTTTTGATAAGCAAATATTTTCCGGATGTTGATGAAAAAACAATGAACTTTCTCAAGTCATACCTTATACAGAGAAGCCTTGGAATGGGAAATATTGAGATTCTCATGAGCGACTCAAGTTTGGAGGAGATAGCCATAAACAATGCAGATGAGCCTGTATGGGTTTATCACAGAAGGCATGGCTGGCTGAAGACAAACATCATACTTGAAAGCGAGGAGCAGATAAGGCACTACTCAACACTGATTGGAAAGAGGGTTGGAAGGCAGATAAATGTATTGGCCCCATTAATGGACGCAAACATGAGTTCAGGCGACAGGGTGAACTCCACGTTAACCCCTATCTCTTTAAAGGGCAACACAATCACCTTAAGAAAGTTTGCTTCAAAGCCGTGGACAATAACTGATTTTATAAAAACAAAAACTATAAGCCCAGAAACAGCTGCTTTGATATGGCTTGGAGTCCAGTATGAACTCTCGATGATAATTGCAGGTGGAACAGCAACAGGAAAGACATCGATGCTTAATGTTGTTTCAAACTTTTTTCCTCCAAACCAGAGAATAATTTCAATAGAGGATACGCATGAAATACAGCTGCCCAGCTTTCTGCATTGGATTCCTATGATAACAAGGCTGCCTAATCCAGAGGGAAGAGGAGCTATAACAATGCTTGATTTATTGGTTAATTCTCTCAGAATGAGGCCTGACAGAATAGTCGTAGGGGAGATAAGAAGAAAGCAGGAAGCTGAGGTTCTGTTTGAAGCTATACACACAGGGCATTCTGTCTATGCCACTGTGCATGCAAATGACACAAACGAAACTATAACAAGGCTTACAAACCCTCCTATTGATATACCAAAAAGCATGATTCCTGCAATATCGATGGTGCTAGTGCAGTACAGAAACAGAAGAACAGGAATAAGAAAAACATTTCAGATATCAGAAGTGCTTCCTGACGGAAGCGCAAATATCCTTGTACAGCTCAACATAAAGAAAGACAATA
>JAQTRH010000095.1 GCA_028711925.1 Candidatus Nanoarchaeia archaeon
TTCCGATGCTGAGAAGCTTTGTGAGAAAATTTTCATCAAAATTTTTTTTATGAAGATACAGAATTGCTTTTTGCGCTTTTAAGTCAGTATCATAAACAACCTTCTCAACCTGCCTCGGTATTTTCGGGTTAGAGGTTATATTTGCTTTTTCCAGTTTTGCATTAGGACCCATCGGAGCATTGTATGAATCCATTTTTAAGCTGAATCTCGGCCTTTCCTGGACAGAAATCTCAACATCAACCGGCTTTGAGGCCATTCCAATCTCCTGGCTTAGCTCAAGGAATTTTTGCTTTTTCCTTATATTCATCCTGAACCTCGAGTTTATTAGGGCAGACCTTAAGTCTACTATCTTGGGTATTTGGAAATTATGCTCTGCCCAGTATTTCGGCGCGTCATAAAGCTCTGCCTTTTCCTGTAATTTAGCTGGGCTTAAAATTCCCACATTAACCTCAGGATACCCATAATGGCCGACGAAAGGTGCAGGGCTTGAGCTGCTGAAATCATTGCTTTCAAGCATTTCCTGGACTTTAAAGGCCGCATTGCTCTTTGCGTATATCGGGCAGAATTTTCTTCCGCAGAAGCCCCGGCCCTTGCATTTAAGGCATAATGGCTGCATGATGAAAAAGAAGGCCTTAATTCATTTAAAGCTTTCGAATAAAAGAAAATTTTATAAAACAAACAATAGTTCTTAGTTTATTGCAGCCCCGTGGTGTAGTGGCCAATCATTCAAGCCTTTGGAGCTTGAGACCGCGGTTCGAATCCGCGCGGGGCTATTTCTTTCATGTTAACTTTCAGAATTGATATAATATGATTTTTTTATCTTAGATACAAATGTAATAACTTAAGAGTAGTTATAAAATAGAAAGGTTTATAAAGAAAAGACGTAAACATTAAATCATATTAATTAGTAGAGGAGTAATTGAGGGTTTAGGCGATTAAAAATGGAAAAAAACACCACTCAAGAAAAAGGTGTAGATGAAGTTTTTTGTAGAAGTTGTGGAAAAATAATCAAAAAAGAAGCCGAAATTTGTCCATTCTGTGGGGTAAGGCAAACAAATTTTCCTTCTTCAAGGAGGGGTAAAAGTAAAACCACTGCAGTATTACTTGCTATTTTTTTAGCACCATTCAATTGGGTTTATACATATAAAAAAGATGTAGTTAAATTCTGGATTGGTTTAATATTTGGACTATTATTTTTTTGGACATTTATTGTCCCAATAGGCATATGGATTTGGGCAATTATTGATACAGCAACAAAAGATACAGGTTGGTATGAAGATTTTTAAAAATTATTTAAAGGATAACAAAAATGGGTACTAAAGTTAAAAAACCCTATGATAATTTAGATAAGCTATGTGTAATATTTCTTATTTTTGCACTTTTAGCTTCTTCATACCTTGCTTATTCAAATTATTATTGGGGAATTCAGCAAAGTGAAAGAGCCCAAACCTTAGAATCTGAAAAAAATAGTCTTCAATCACATATTAACATTCTTGATGATGAAATTCATGATTTAGTTTTTGAAATTCAAACTAAAATATATGAAATATCTAATTTAGAATATGATGTTTATATGAAAAAGGAAGAAATAAGACTATTGAAAACCAGAGTTAATGATTTGGAAGGAGAACTGGGAATCACAAAAACAAGACTTCAAGAAACAACTTATCTTTATGAAGAGGCAAAACCTTACCAAGAAAGAGTGGAAAGAGGATTAAATTTACAAGACTATTATCTTTTATTAGGTGATAATCAGGATTATGCAAAACCAATCATACTACAATATTTAGGATTATCAAGACCAACTGAACCTTTAAATGATGAAGAATTATGGGAAAGAGGAAAAAAAGTTTATAATTGGCTTTCAGATAACTATGAATACTGTGGAGACAAAGGATTAAGAGTTGGAACAACTTTTTATGAATTTCAATTTTATAGCCCTGATGAATTACTAATGTCTGATAACCATCGTTGTGGAGATTGTGATGATTTTGCAACCTTATTTGCTGGATTAATGTATGCTTCTGGTGTTCCAGAAGACAAAGTTTGGGTTGTGTGCGGTTCTGTTCCTGAAGGAGGACATTGTTGGAATTGGCTTTCTTTAAGTAGCAATACTTATAGGATTGATGGAGTGTGTTCTGAAAATCAAGAAATCTTTAACTTTTTAGGTTTAAGTTGGGGGATTAAAAGCGCTTATTACACAAGCACAAAAGAGAATGTTGATTGTTTTTCTGAATATATTCCTAAACTAAAAATGAATCCAGATGAGTATTATTCTCTAATATGAATAATACCCAAATTTTAATATTTAAATTTATGATGACTATTTCCCGAAAGTTTTTTAAATAAGACTATTTTACTTTTTTGCATCGAGAGATAATCCGGTTTAGGCTGGGTTATGCTGGAGACAAGAACTTTTTCTTGTTCAGGTCTCTTGAGGAGGAATAAAATGGCAAGAATGTACTCAGGAAGTAAAGGAAAGTCCGGCTCAACAAAGCCGTCAAAAAAAACAAATTTAAGCTGGATAAGATACAAGCCAAAAGAGCTTGAGATTCTTATATCAAAATTAGCCAAAGAAGGAAAAACACCAAGCCAGATTGGGCTTTATTTAAGGGATGTTTACGGAATTCCCGATATCAAGAGCATCTGCGGAAGAAAAATATCAAAGATACTTCAGGAAAGAAACCTTCTTTCAAATATTCCTGAAGATCTGATGGCCTTAATCAAAAGGAGCATTGCCTTAAGAAAGCATCTCGAAACAAATAAGCATGACATGCCTTCAAAAAGAGGGCTTGAGCTCACAGAATCAAAGATAAGAAAGCTTGTGAAATACTACAAAAATTCAAAGAAGCTTGACAATGAATGGAAGTACGATCCTGATAAGATTAGGCTTTTAATAGAGTAAATTTATAGCGACTGTGGTAAAATTGAAGAGGTATGATAGTTTTAAGCACTCAATAAAAGAGGCGGTTGAGAAATTCAAAAAGATTGGCAGGGATGAGAAAATAAGAATCATTTCTCATCTTGATGCTGACGGCATTACAGCCTGCTCTATACTAATTCATGCCTTAAACCTTGAAAACAGGAGATACTCTGTTTCTATAACACAGCAGCTTAATTCAGGGTTTCTTTCAGAAATATCAAAAGAAGACTACAACTGCTTTTTCTTTACAGACATAGGCTCTGGAAAGCTTGAAGACATAAAAAACATACTTCACAAAAAAAATGTATTCATACTTGACCACCACGAGCCTGAAGATGCAGATATCAAAGGCAATATAGTCCATGTTAACCCTCACTTTTTTGGGATTGACGGGACAAATGAGATATCAGGGGCAGGAGTTGTTTATCTTTTTGCAAAACAGCTAAATCCAAAAAATCAGGATATGGCGCATATCGCTGTTATCGGTGCTATTGGAGATGTGCAGGCAAAAAACGGCTTTTCAAAGCTTAACCAGAATATAGTTGATGATGCTGTTAAGCAAAAAAACATGAAGGTGATAAAAGGCCTTAAGGTGTACTTAGTAGTTTCATTGTAGACAAGCCCCCTCCCGGTAACCTGGATGAAGATTTCCTCCAGCGTC
>JAQTRH010000013.1 GCA_028711925.1 Candidatus Nanoarchaeia archaeon
TTCTCCCGGAGTGCATACCCAGCATACTCCTCCTTCATCTGTTAAACCATCACAATCATTATCTTTTCCGTCGCAGATTTCTGTTACAGGATATACAGCTCCAACACATGAACTCCATGATCCCCATTGACCTTCTGAGTCGCATGTTCTTGTCTGTGTTCCGAATGAGCATTCTCCAACATCTGTCTCTCCGCACTGCTTTGTCTGCTTTTCTCCCGGAGTGCATACCCAGCATACTCCTCCTTCATCTGTTAAACCATCACAATCATTATCTTTTCCGTCGCAGATTTCTGTTACAGGATATACAGCTCCAACACATGAACTCCATGATCCCCATGTGTAATCTGATTTACAGACCCTTGTTTGAGTTCCGTATTTGCATTCTCCAATATTAGAATAACCACATTGTTTACAATCTTCCTCATCAGGCATACACTCGCCAGGATACATTGAATTAAGAATTCTTATAACTTCACCATATGTTGGATCATTTTTATTATAAATAAAAGATATCCATTGTTCTGTTTGTGTGTCTGTTACAACACATGTCCAGTCTTTATAAGTTAAACTGTAAGTACAATGTGTATCAAAATGGCTTGTTGTAAGGTGGCAGGTTGTTCCACTACAAGTTGGCAATCCTGCATCAAAATAAAAATCATCTGTATCTGTTTGGTATCCTGAAGCTGAGTAAGTAATATCATAAACTGTGTTTGCATTTACATTAAAATTTGCTGCAGGTGTTCCTGTTTTTATAACTCCTCCTACATTTATTGTAGATGGATTTATGTAAACATACAATCCATCTTCACAATAAGATGGACCATCAATTGCTGCAGTCCTAAACAAATATGCTTCTGCTGAACTTAACATAACTAAAAAAAACAATATTGTTATAACGATTTTATTTATTTTCATTTTCTTACCTCTCGATTACCTCTTAAAATACATGTGGATCCGGTTCAGGGTTAACAACTGGCTCTGTTTGTGTACTTCCCTCTCCTGTATTAGGATCACATCCAGTATTTACTGGATCTTGTAAATCATCATTATCATTAAGTTCTTGTTCTGGTGATGGTTGTGGTGTAGGCGTTGGCGTTGGTGTAGGCGTTGGTGTTGGTTCAGGTGTAGGTGTAGGAGTTGTTCCGTCTCTCTTGGCACGGTCAAAAGAAAGAGAGCCAAGAATTGCCCCGTCGTATCTGCCATACTCATTAAGAAGCTCTTTTATCTTCATACTTTCTGGAGCAACAACAAATCCAAAAGTGTCTTTTCCATCGCTTATCCTATAAAGAGTATAACCCTTGTCTATTGATTTTATTAAGTCGCTCATTACCGCGCTTATATTATAGCTATTCAATCCTGATTTTGCCAGTTTTGCTTCTGGTTTTTCTGACTTGTCAAATAATGCCTCAACCATTCCATCTGCACGTTCTGATATAGATATATTGCCGTCATATGGATTATTTAAGGTTTTGTCTATAACATTATAAGCAATCACACGTTTACCATTGACATTAAAAGAACTATAGCTTAACTTCATTTCTTTATCAAGGTTCAAAAAGTTAAGAAGTTTATTTTCGATTGATTCTGAATCTTTATTAACACTGTATCTATTTTCTATTTGTTTGGATACTTCTAGATCAAAAACACTAAAATTGTTTGGAATAGTTGTTGATATGTAATCCTCCAATGTTTTTTGTTCACGCATTAAATCATTTTCAACTATTTTTTTGTCTTTTTGATCCTGTGTTTTATAGAAGTAATCAAGAGGATCTACTTTTTGTTCTGCTACATGAGAAGTGATTGATGTTGATACCGGAACTATAGTTGCAGAAGCGGTATTTGTAGCTGGCGCACTGTTCAAAGAAATCAATGCCGCTAAAGAAAGCACACCATATTTTGCTCCTTTCTTTATTTTTTCACTATTATTACCGATATATTCTTTTATATTATTTTGAAATTTCTTAGTATAGCCTTGAAAAGCACTGGCTATGCCTGATTGCTTGTAATTTTCCATTTTGTTACCCCCAATTAAACTATGTTTGATTTTTAGTGAATAAGATGGTATATAACCTACCGTATATATAAAGTTTTTGGTTTTTACTATTCAAAAATAACTACAACCTTTGTTTAGCTGGTCTCAATGCTTATTGGTTTATTTTTTCTTTTCACTGTTTTTTTATATCTTTCAAAACACTTTGAAGTGTTGTGTTTTCAGTTTTGTTGTTTATATCCTGTTTATACTCATTTGAAAGCTCAAAAAACATATCATAAAAAAACTTTGATTCTTTAACTATATGCTCTTTAAATTTAGCATCAAGTTTAATATCTCTTTTAAACATGTTGAGAGTGTATGAATCACTTTTTTCTGTTTTAAATGATACAAAGTCCTGCTCTGGATAAACTACAAGATCGCTTATATTGCCATTATAAGATTCTATCCATGCCTCGTGGCTTAGTTTAGTGTCTTCTTTAAACTTATTTAAATCAGATAAATGGGAATTATATCTCTCAATTAGTTCTTTATTGCCTGTTTTTTCTACTTCTTTCTTCCAAATCTCAGCATATCTGTCTGCAGCTCCAATATACTGTAAATCAGATTTGTTGAATCTTACCATATTATCGCTAAGAACACTTTCAAGGGTCTGCTTTTTATTTTCAGTTTCATTTGTGTTATAAGGAAGTGTGTTTGCTAACCCGCTCGATGTAAGAGTAGCAGCAATACCTGCAACAGCAAGTCCTAGTTTAACTGTATTCTTTATTGAATTTGCATATCCTTTAGTTTTGTTTGTGTAATCCATAAAATAAAGAATAAAACATTAATATATAAATCTTTCTATTTTTGTTATTAATAAGTGACAAATTATTTTTAAGACAAAACAAAAGATTATAAAATAATAAACATAACTTTGATTTTATGAAAAAGGTTTCAATAATAGGAGCAGGTCCATCAGGAAGCTACTTAGCCTGTATTTTGGCAAATCATGGCTTTGAAGTTAGTGTTTTTGAGGAGCATGACAAAGTTGGATTTCCTGTTCAATGTACAGGAATTACAACATCATTTCTTAAAGAGCTTGTTGAGCTGAAAAAAGAATTTGTGATAAACAAAGTAAGCAAGGCAAGGATATTCTCAACTAATAAAGATTTTGTTGATATAAGGATAAAAGAAAATTTTGTTCTTGACAGGGCAAAGTTCGACCATTATTTAATGAAAAAAGCAGAAAAGCAGGGAGTGAAATTTTTTCTTGGACACCGGTTTGTTGGAGCAGATAAAAACACTATAAGAATACAAAAAGCAAAGTCAAAAATAATAAAAGAGATAAAAACAGATTATATTGTGGGGGCAGATGGCCCGTTGTCAGATGTTGCAAGATCATTTAAATTCAAAAACAAAAAAGAATTCTTATATGGAATTCAGGCAAGGGTGAAACTTAAAAACAATAATATTGTTGAGTTTTATCCATATATAGGAGAGTACGCATGGGTTGTTCCTGAATCAAAAGAAATTGTAAGGATAGGTGTTGCCTCAGGAAAAAACACAAAAAAAATATTTGATGATTTTATAAGGGAAAGGTTAAAGGAAAATCAAATAATGGAAATTCAGGCAGGCCTGATTCCGGTTTACAACCCAAAAGCAAAAGTCCAAAAAAACAATGTGTTTCTTTTGGGGGATGCGGCAAAAATGGTAAAGGCAACAACCGGCGGAGGGATAATACCCGGGATTTTAGGAGCAAAGGCTCTCGCAAACTCAATAATTAAGAGAAAGGATTATAACACGCAGTTAAAAAAACTGGTTAAAAAGGAGCTATTGATTCATTTAAAGGCAAGGCATATTATGAACAAGTTCTCGAATAAAGATTGGGATTATCTTATTAAAATATGCAATAATCCAAAAATAAAAAAAATACTCTCAGAAAATGAAAGGGATTTCATATCAAGAATATTAATAGAAAGCATAATAGCAGAGCCAAGGCTGCTTTATTTCGCCAAATTTATATTTTAATTAAATCACAATATTTATATAATAAATACTTTTTCAGGAAAAATAGGTTTTAAGGGGTTAAGATGGCAGAAGAGAAAAGAAATGATGAAATAACAATAGACCTTGGAAGCATTTTCAAGAAGAAAAAGGGTAATAAAGAAAAATCTCCCAAAGAAAAGATAGAGATTACTGAGGTAAAAGATCTGGATGAACCTAAAGAGAATATTAAGATACATGAATCAAAAGAAAGTTCAGAAAAAAAAGAAAAGAGCGATGAAGTTTCAATTGACTTAACTAAGGTAAAAAATTTCTTCAGTAAAGATAAACATCAAGAAACATCAGATGATGATACAATAAATATTGGAAGCATAGCCAAGAGTTTAGATAAAAAAAAGAATATTCTTATCCCTTTGGTTATAATATTGATTTGCATGTTCTTCAGCGTTTATTTCAGGAGTTTTCCTGCTTATCTTCCGATTACAGATGACTGGGCAACAAACAGTGTTCACAATTATTATAAATCTCAGATAACCCAGCAGGTAAATCAGCAGAATCCATTTTTACCCGCGGCAAACAAAAACCAGCTTGTTGAAGATGAATTTAAAAGAGTTCTGGAAGAAAACAAAGACCAGATACAGGCCAGCATAAAAGAAACTTCATCCTATTTCAAGTCAACCATGCAGGATGATGCTGGACAAACTTACCTCGTTGCAATTGACCCTTATTTTTGGTATAGGAATGCGAGGAATTATCTTGACCATGGATTCTCAGCGGATATTGAAATTAATGGAGAATATTATGACACTCACCGTATGGCTCCATTCATAGAAGAAGAGGTTGTAAAAAGAGATGTTGTTAAGGATTTTGGTTTATGGCTAGGGAAAAAATTTGGAAACCTCAACGTCCTTATAGAAGTGTGGCTTTATAGAATTTTAAGCTTGTTTAACAGCAATATCTCTCTTATGGCCGCTGCATTCTATGTTCCTGTTATAATTGGTTCATTGGCAGTTATACCTGCATTCTTCATAGCAAGAAGGATAAGCGGTAATGTCGGCGGGTTTTTTGCTGCATTTATGGTGGCAATACACCCTTTTGTTTTGACAAGGACAGCCGGCGGATTTGCTGACACCGATCCCTACAATATTTTATTTCCTCTCCTGATAACATGGGTTTTCCTTGAGGCCTTTGAATCACAAAACCTGAAAAAGAAAATATCTCTTACAATATTAAGCGGTTTATTTGTCGGACTTTACAGCTTTGCATGGAGCGGATGGTCATTTATATTTAACATCCTCCTTGCAGCATCAGGAATCTTTTTGATATACCAGATGGTGATAAACAGAGAAATGATAAAAAAAGGAATATTAAATTTAATGAATTATTTTAAGATAAAAAACACCATAATAATTATAATAACTTTCATTATTTCATCAGGAATATCCGTAACGTCTTTCTCAGGAATGAGAGCATTTTTAAGGGGATTAACAGAATATATAAAATTTGCCCAGATGAAAGATGTTGCTGTGACAAGCCTATGGTATAATGTTTATACTACAGTTGCAGAATTGAATCCGTTATCATGGAAAGAGATAGTCAACCAGATAGGAGGACAATTTTTGTTCTCAATAGCACTTATAGGAGTTCTTCTTACTATAATAAAAAGAAACGATGATGGAAGCATAAATCTTCTTTATGCTGCATTGGTTTCTGTTTTTTCATTCTTAGCAATATACATCAGCTATGCAAATAATTCATTTGTACTTTTTGTTACAGCAGTTATCGCAATAACATTTTTCGTTTTGTTCACAAACAGAAATATAGAAAAAGAGACAGATATAAAAGCAGCTTTGGTAATCATACTCTGGTTTTTTGCAACTGCATATGCAAGCACAAGAGGAGTAAGATTCATTCTTATTATGGCCCCTGCATTCGCTCTTGGTTTTGGAATTGCACTTGGCCTTATATATGACTTTTTTTCAAAATTCCTTTCAAAGGAAATGCATGTTGAAAAAGCTGTTTCAGGAATTGTTGTATTCATACTCTTGAGCACATTATTGATATCCCCTGTAAGGTCTGCAAACACAACTGCAAAAAATGAAATTCCAAGCATGAATGATGCATGGTATGAATCATTAATAATGATAAAGGAAAATTCTTCAGAAGATGCGATAATTAACTCATGGTGGGACTTTGGCCACTGGTTTAAGGCAATAGCTGACCGCGGCGTAACTCTTGACGGAGGAGGCCAGAATCAGCCTCAGGCGCATTGGCTGGGAAAACTAATGCTAACTTCAGATGAAAAAATGTCTGTTGGAATACTAAGGATGCTTGATTGCGGAAAGACATATAGTTTTGATTTAATTGATGAAAAATTCAATGACACTTTAAAAACTATAAACACCTTATATGAAATAATTCCTGTTGAAAGAGATGAAGCAGAAACAATTCTTTTAAGCAAGGGATTTAATGAGGATGAGACTGAAAAAATACTTGATTACACTCACTGCGAAAATCCGCCTGAAAATTATTTTATAACATCTGCAGATATGGTTAACAAGGCAGGAGTCTGGGGGCATTTTGGCTCATGGGATTTTGAAAGGGCGGCCATGTATCAAAGAATAAAGAAGATAAGAGAAGGGCCAAAGGCCGTTGATATACTAATGAATGAGTTCAACCTTTCAGAAGAAAAAGCAGACCAGTATTTCTATGAAATACACAACCAGGATGCAGACCAGTGGGTCTCAGGCTGGCCTGGCTATGCATCCAACTTAAAAGGATGCACTAAAATAAACAATGACAGCATACAGTGCAGCCAGAACTTAGGAGGGCAGACCATTCCCTTTAATATAAATCTTACAACAATGGATGCGGTTATTCCTGCATCTCCAGTAGATCTTCATCCTGTTTCAGTTGTTTATCCCACTGAGGAAGGGATAGATGAAAAAAGATACAAAGACAACACAATACCTTACTCAATTGCAATAATTAAATCAGGGGATTCATACCAAAGCATAATGATGGCCCCTGAACTTGCAACAAGCATGTTCACAACATTGTTTTTCTATGATGGAATTGGTTTAGAGCACTATGAAAAGTTCCATGATGTAACTGATGTTACCGGCGCAAGGATAATTGTCTGGAAGATAAACTGGGAAGGAAAAGTTGGAACAGATGAATAAGGTATGGGTTGTTATTCCTGCAAACAACGAAGAAAAGAATATTGCAAATGTAGTTGAAAAGTCAAAGAAATTTTCTGAAAATGTGGTTGTTGTTGATGACGGCTCATATGATAAGACTTCGGATATTGCAGAAAGAAAAGGAGCAGATGTTTTGAAGCACATAGTCAATCTTGGAAAGGGCGCTGCATTAAAGACAGGATGCGATTATGTTTTAAAGAAAGGCGCTGAAAAGATAGTTGTACTTGACGCAGACGGACAGCACGATCCTAAAGAGATTCCTAATTTTCTTAAGGCGCTTGAAAAAGCGGATATAGCTTTCGGGCAGAGGAAGCTCAACAAAAACATGCCTTTTGTTTTTAGAATAGGAAATTGGATGATATTCAGGATTACAAAATTGCTTTACAAAATGAATGTGTTTGACACTCAGTGTGGTTATAGGGCCTTTACAACAGATGCATACAAAAAGATAAGATGGCATGCTGTAAACTATTCAATGGAGTCAGAGATGATTGCAAACGCAGGAAAGCATAAGCTGAAATATGCGCAGGTTCCTATTGACACTATCTACGCTGACAAATACAAGGGAACAACTTTCATTGATGGTTTAAAGATAGTTATGAACATGGTTTGGTGGAAGATTATCAGATAAGTTTTTAAATAAATGCTGTTTTAATGTTAAGATGATTTACGGACTTCAGATACTGGGAATATTTTTTGCATTGATGATGCTTTACCTTACTTTTCTTTACTACAAAAAAGATTCTTACGGAAGAAGAAGCCTTTTCATATGGTTCTGCGTATGGATATTTTTTCTTGTTATGGTTATGTTTCCAAAGATGATTTACGGGCTGATGGAAACATTCCAGATAAACAGGACAGTTGATTTTTTTGTTATAGGCGGCTTTTTGTTTTTTTCAGTGATAATATTCCATCTTTATGTAAATGTTAAGAATATGCAGAAAAAAGTTGAGACAATTGTAAGGAAGATTGCAATAAAAAACAAAAAAGATTAATTTACTTTAAATATAAAAGCTCCTCTTGGCTGGTTTTCTTGAGTGGGATATGCAAGCTGGAAGTATAATGGAGATGTGCCTATTTCCTGAAGTTTAACATTTGTTTCATTTTCTCCAAAATTTTTGATGCAGTGGGCATCTATTATGAAATACTCGTACTTCCACTTTTTCATAAAAGAATGAATCTGCTCTGGAGTCTTGTTTATGAATATTTCCTTGAATTCTCTGACCTCTGGTTCCCATCTGTAGCTTAGCTTGTCCATGCCTATAACTGAAAAATCCCTAAAGCACATAGGCATAACCAAGGTATCAACAGGAAGATCTTTAAGCCATATGTAGCTGTACATCTCGTCATATGAACTAAAGTCCTGGAACGGCCAAATTGCTGTGTTAACTGTATATTTTTGGTAGCCTGAAGTGAGCAATACGCCAATCACGATAACAATCACAACAATGCCGCTGCTTATCTTTATTTTCCTAAAAATTTTAATTAAGAGCTCCAGCCCCTCTCCTGCTAGAATGCAAACAGGTATTGCAAGGAAGGCCCAAAACCTGAAAGTAAAAAATTGGTAAGGCAGTCTTTCCCCATGGACACCTATAAAAGTAAAAACAAGCCATAGAAAAGAGATGATAAGCCAATGATTTTCCTTTTTCAATAATTTTTTATTCTTGAATAAGATTGATACTAAAGCAACAAACACAATTATGCACAGAAAAGCACCTATTCCCACTGGATTGTTAATCATGTTTGTGGTTTTTGTTATGAAAAAGTCATTGAAATTGTAAACTCTTGAAGCAGAGCCATGTGCTTTCATTAAGTTTAACGGGCTTCCCAGATTTTTTGTTCTTAGCCCAAGTCCGAGAAGTGTTTCCTCATATCCTAAACTATAAAGCACAGGACCCCAGTAAAGCATTGAAATCAAAATTCCCAGCACTCCTGCAAGAAAAATATTTTTCAGAAATTTTTTCTCAAGGATGCATTTTGCAATCCAGTAGATTCCAAAGAATATTCCAAATATGAATGCACTTGATGGTTGGGAAACCATTATTGATGCGATTATAACAGCTGCGACATAATTCCATCTTTTATCGTTACTTGCCATCTCAAGGCAGTAAAATGCAGGAAATATCAGTGCATGGGCAAGCGATACTGCCCATATAAAATGGCTGAGATAGCAGGGTATTGCAAAAAGGGCAAATGTTGAGAATAATGACTTATTTTTTTCTCCTGTAAACCTAACCATAAAATAATAAAAAAAGATTATTATAATTGAGACTATAAGCGCATTAAAGAATTTCAGTGTCCAGTAGATTGAAGGAGAAGTTTGGTGAAGCACACCCATTATTATCTGGTATCCAGGAGGATAAGGTGTCATGTAATGGCTTATGTAAAAATCAGGCGTCTGGCCTGAAAAGGTTTTTCTTATTGAAAGGTATTTTGCAGAAACAGCATGCTGCCATGAATCTCCATCTTCAAGCCATGGATAAACAAAAGAGCCCTTTACCATCACATAAAAGAGTATGAAAAAAAGCATTAAAACAATAATAGAGTAGAGTTTTGACTTTTTTATTTTAAAGATGTTTTTGGGTATTGTAATCTTTGCAGTTTTCAATGCTTCTCTTTTTTTAAACAATGAATAAGCAGGAAAAGCTAAACTCAGCAAAACAAAAATAATCCAGTGCAAGGGTATATGAAGAAAGTTAAGCAAAACACCCAAAATAGGAATTGTTCCGAGTCCTATTCCTATTCTCATAAGGTTTCTCTCAAAAAAATCATCAGGCTTTTTCACAAAGCTTGTCAAGGCAAAGCCTAAGCCAAAAGTGTAAATAAAGAAAAGCATTATTGTTATTAAACTCATTTTATTTTTCCTATGGAAACTTATTTAAATAACTTACTATTTATAAAGAGAATGAAAGTTGTCATAACAATCCCAGCATATAATGAAGAAAAAACAATAACTCCGGTAATAAAGGATATAAAAGAGGTAATGGGCAAAACAGATTATAACTACCAGATTCTTGTTGTTGATGACGGCTCAACAGACAAAACAGTTGAGATTTCAAAGAAAGCTGGGGCCGATGTTGTTTATTCCCATAAAAAGAACTGCGGATTGGCAATTGCATTTAAGACAGAAATGAAAAAATGCGTTGATATGCAGGCAGATATAATAGTGCATACAGATGCAGACGGCCAGTATCCCTCTTAGCATATACCTGAAATGATAAAAAAGGTTGAAGAGGGTTATGACCTTGTTTTGGGAAGCAGGTTTGGAAAGGGGAGCTATGGAAATGACTCCCTTATGAAAAAAATGGGGAACAGGGCCTTTGCCAGAGTATTTTCTAAATTGCTTAATGCTAAACTCAATGACACAACAACAGGGTTCAGGGCATTCACAAGAGAGGTTGCTCAGCTGCCTTTGATAAACACCTTTACATATACTCAAGAACAGCTGATAAGGGCAGGCAAAGAAAAAATGAAGATAGGCGAAATTCCTATAAAGACAAATCCAACAAGACCCAGCAGGCTGTTTAAAAATCCTTTTGATTATGCATTAAAGGCATGGATAAATATACTAAGAATATACCGTGATTTTGAGCCATTAAAGTTTTTTGGCAGAATAGGGCTATGGTTTATTTTTGCGGGCTTTATAATCGGCCTTTTTATACTTTACCACATAATTGTTTTTGGAAATGCGGGCGGTATCCCAAGAGTGATTTTAAGCATGCTGTTCATAATGGTTGGAGTCCAGATACTTCTTTTTGGCTTCTTGGCTGATATGAACAGGAAATAAGCGGTGTTTTAAATGAAAAAACTTAGATGGGGGAGTGACCCTTATTTTTTTGGGCCAAGAAATTATTTCAGGCAGAACCTTCTTGTAAAATACTTATCCAAAAAAAATAAAAAAGTTCTTGATGCAGGCTGCGGAAACGGAAGCTTAAGCTTAAAGCTGGCAAGGATTGGATATGATGTTGTTGGGATAGACATAACAAAAGAAAATATAAATTTTGCAAAAAGCGTAAAAAAATCTGTTGGAATAGAAAACCTAAATTTTTTTCAGATGAGTTTGACAGATATAAAATTTAAAAAAAATTCGTTTGATGCTGTTGTAAGCGGAGAAGTCCTTGAACATATAAAGGATGACGGCAAAGCGGTAAAAGAGTTAAACAGGGTTTTAAAAATGAAAGGCCAGTGCATTGTGTCGGTGCCCCAAAACCAAAGGCTTTGGTCAAAAGAGGATGAATGGGTGGGCCACATCAGAAGATATTCCAGGAAAAGAATCGTCATGCTCATGGAAAAAAATGGCTTTAGGATAGAAAGAATAAGATCAGTCGGTTTTCCACTGGTGAGAGCTTATTTTTGCTTTTTCAAGAGCGTTGTGTTAAACAAAAAAATAAAACAGGATAAAAAAGCATCAAAAAACATGCTGTTAATTTTTGCATCAAAAATAGTTTCATATATTTTCTTTTTTGACCTTATCTTCAGCAGACTTGATAAGGGAAACTGGCTGATATTAAGCGCAAGAAAAATTAAAGATGTAGAATGAAAAAGATAATTATGGCCTGCGGTGACGGAAGCTTTAATCTTGGAGATGAAGCAGTCATTGCATCTTTCCTTAGGAATATAAGGTTGTTGGATAAAGACATTGAGGTAATTGTCTTCTCATGCAATCCTGAAAAGACAAAAGAGATGCACGGAATAAAATCAATAAAACTTGATATGTCTGGGTTTAGTCTTTTAAGAAACCTTCCAAAAATGATAAAGAAATTTAAGAAAATGGATTTGCTTGTCTGGGGAGGGGGGAATTTAGTAACAGATGCCCCTAGTCAGCTTTACACCCCTTTTCATCTTTTTAAGATATTTCTCGCAAAAATAATGAAAAAGAAAGTTGCTGTTTATGCAGTAGGAGTAGGTCAGGTAAAAAGCAGATTCACCAAGTTTATAGTAAGAAAAGTATTAAGCAAAGCGGATTTAATAACATTGAGGGATGAAGAGTCAAAAAAGATTCTTGAAAAGTTAGGAATAAAAAACAAGATGTATTCTTTTGTTGACCCTGCTTTTGATTTAAAACCAGCAGAAAAAAATAAAGCAACAAAAATAATCAAAAGCTATGGAATAAATGAAAAAAAACCAATGGTCGCTTTTGTTCCAAGAAGAGTTTTTCACCGCAAACAGGGAAGCATTATCCCTGTGAAATACAGGATAAAGCTCGGGCTTATTGATGATAAGAATAAGGCTAAATTTGAAAAGCTGAAAAAAACTCTTGCAATGGCTGCGGATTATATGGTTGAAACGATAGATGCAAATATAGTCTTTATCCCAATGCAGATGCTGGAAGAACAGCAGCAGCAGGATGAGAAGATTTCCAAAGAAATAATAAGCATGATGGATCACAACGAAAAAGCGTTTGTGATAAACAGCTACAACCACAAAGTCCAGGAACTGAAAGCTGTTTATGGCCTAATGAATCTTATAGTAGGAATAAGATTCCATGCAATTGTTCTCGGAGCAGGAATGGGTATTCCTGTGTTATCTTTGCATTATAGCGAAAAAGGTGAAAGGTTAACAAAAAAGCTTAATTTACAAGATTATTCAGTTCCCGTTGATGATGTTCAATACAAAATATTAAAAGAAAAAATAGATAAGATAGTTTCAGACAAGGAAAAAGTGGCTAAGAGCATAAATAAAAAATCAGAAGAACTGAAGAAAAAAGCAAAATCCAATGTAAATCTTATTTACGATATGATAAAATGAAAAAGTGGATTTTAAATTCAATAAAAATCTTAGTAAGCATTGCTCTTCTTTTATTCCTTTTTTCAAAAATAGGTGTAAGAAATGTTTATGTAAATCTTATCAATATAAACATCTATTTTTTCCTTGTTGTAGTTATAATATTAATTCTTGACCTTGCATTGGTAGGACTAATCCTTAAAATAATGTTGAAACCAATAAAACCAGAGGGCATTATTTTTAAAAAACTTTTTTTGTATAGCATTATTACATATTCTGTATCAAGGTTCGCTCCAGGAAGAATAGGAGATATTTCAATGGTATACTTACTTAATAAAAGCAAGGTTCCAATTGGAAAGGCAAGCGCTCTTGTCCTGCTTGATAAGATAGTTGTTTTCTCTATTTACCTTGTTTTTTCATTATTCGGTTTCTTTATATTCTTCCCTCATGAAAGCGCGGTTAAAATGGCCTTTTTCTGCTTTGGAATAATAATTCTAGGAATATTTGTCTTAAATTGGAGCAAAGGTAGAGAAATTTTAAAGAAACATATCCTAAAAAGTCATGCAGAAAAGTTTTCTGGTTTTTATTCAACATTAAGGGATTATGTAAAAAAGCACAAAAAAATTCTTTTGATTGACATTTTTCTTTCATTGATAAAGGTCTTTTTAATGTCAATTATGGTTTATTTTGCATTTATGAGTGCTAATTATTATACTGGAGTCAGTATAATAAATTTTATAATAATATGTTCTATTGGAAATATAATTTCTCTTATACCTGTTACAATGTCAGGTGTGGGCGCAAGGGAGTCATTCAGTGTATTTGCATTTTCACAGCTTGGAGTTCCCGCAGAAATCACAATGAGTGCCTATATTATTCTGCTTTTTATCAGGTATGCTTTCTCAGGAATTTTTTTATTGTTTTATACTTGGTCACAGAAGCATTAAAAATAAAAACATTTATATACATATACATAATTCTATGTATAATGGAAAACCGAACAACCATACAGGTTTCTGAAGATTTAAGGAAAAAGCTGAGGATTATTGCATCAAAAAGGGATATTTCTTACCAAAAGCTCTTATCAGACATGATTTCTGTGTTTGAAGAGCTCGATAAAGACAAGACTATAATCTCCATTCCAACAAAGCTTTCTGATAAAATAAAGGAAAAAATAAAGGATACGGATTTTAAGAATGTAAGCGAGTATGTAACCTTTATTTTAAGGATTCTTCTTTATGAAAAAGCGGACATATCAAGAGAGAAAAATACAAATAAAATAAAAAACAAATTAAAAGAACTGGGGTATTTTTAAAATGGACTATTTAGATGAACTTGAAAGCAAGAGCATATACATAATAAGGGAAGCGTACAAGCAGTTTCATAATATTGCAATGCTTTGGTCGATAGGGAAGGACTCTTCAACATTGCTTTGGCTATGCAGGAAGGCTTTCTTTGGAAAAATTCCATTCCCTGTTGTGCATATTGACACCGGATATAAATTCAAGGAAATGATACAGTGGAGAGACGATTATGCAAAAAAATGGGGGCTTAACCTCATTGTTGGAATGAATGAAGAAGCAATAAAAAATGGAATGGGACCAAAAAGCAAGCTTGCATGCTGCACTGCATTAAAAACTGAAGCATTAAAACAGACAATCAACAAACATAAATTCAAGGCCCTTTTATTAGGAATAAGAAGGGATGAACATGGAATAAGGGCAAAGGAGAGGGTTTTTTCTCCTAGAAACCAGGAATTTAAGTGGAACTACAAAGACCAGCCTCCAGAGCTTTGGGACCAGTTTAAATCAAAGCAGTCAGATGAAGAACACATAAGAGT
>JAQTRH010000014.1 GCA_028711925.1 Candidatus Nanoarchaeia archaeon
CCCTGCAAGTTCTGACTGCGCTCATTCCCAGCTGGATTGCAATGACAACAACAACCACATAAATCCAGGAGCTGATGAAATCTGCAATGATAACCTGGACAATGACTGCGACGGATTAGTTGATTCAGCAGACTCAGACTGTCTTAGTTCCAATGGTCAAGTTTTTTATGTTTCACCTGCAGGAAGCGATTCAAATGATGGAACAAGCTCTAACCCATTTAAAACAATACAAAAAGCAGCTAATAATGTGGCTGCGGGAGATACTGTTTATGTTAGGGAAGGGACTTATAATTCTTTTAATCTCAATAATAAAAATGGTGCTTCTGATTCTTGGATTGTCTTTAAGCCATATTTAGATGAAAAAGTGATAATAGACCCCTATCAATATGATTATTCCAATGGAATAAGGCCAATACATATGAGTGAATCCAGTTATATCGAGATTAATGGTTTTGAGCTAACTGATTCTAATCCTCTTTATGACAGTGAAGAGTATGATGATTATAGTCAAGGAAAGTCACACGATGGCATTAAATTATCTCATCCTTCGCACAATATAAGGATAGTTAATAATCATATATACCATACAGGTAGTAGTGGTATATTAACATCATATACATCCTATAATGTTGAAATTATTAATAACACCATTCATGATGCTGGTTTATATAAGAGAGGTTATGGAATTTATCTTGGAGGAGATGACAATATAATCAGTAGCAACACTATTTACAATTGTTATGGTTATGGAATCCATGTTTATTCTTACGATACTGGAACTTATGGTTCTGCTCCAGACAGGAATCTGATTGAAAATAATTTATGCTATAATAATGGACACTCAGATTATGGAAAAGGCTATTCGGAGTTTCCTCCAGAAGGTCAGAAGAGAGGAGATGGAATAATTGTTTTTGGAGGTGGCCAGGACAATATTATAAGAAATAATATTTGTTATGGTAATCTTGATTGGGGGATAAGGAGTAATTGTAAAAATGATGTCATTTATCATAACACCTTATATGATAATGGTTATCAGGGAATATATGTTTATAAAAATCAAAATGCAATTGTAAAAAATAATATTGCATATGGAAATCACGGAGAAGACGGTTATACTGGAGAAATTTATGTGCCTGCAGGAAACACACAAAGCAGTAATCTTATTACTAATCCTAATTTTATAGATGCAGATACAGGAGATTTCCATTTGCAGCCAACTTCTTTAGCAATCAACAATGGAATAGATGTTGGTGTTAATTATGACTTTGAAGGTAACTTACGTGATTCTCAGCCAGATATTGGCGCTTTTGAATTTATTTCTTCTACATCTGTTACCACAGAATGCATTTCAGGCAGCACAAAACCATGTCCAAAGCAGGAAGGCGTTTGTTATGGCTCTTTTCAAACATGCAGTTCTGGAGGAACATGGCTTGGATGCACTGCATCAGACTACGGCTCAAACTACCAAATAACAGAAACAAAGTGCAGCGATAACCTAGACAATGACTGCGATGGATTAGTTGATTCAGTAGACTCAGACTGCGATAACATTGTTCCACAAGAACCCGCTGGAAATACAGAAACAACAAAAATAGAGGGAGAATACATCATACTCAATGAGAAGTACCCCAATGACAACTATAAGTCAAATACTGCCTTCTACACAGGTTTTTTGCCGGTAAAAACAAAGGTAAGATCATTGATAAACTTCGACTTGAGCAGTGTTAAAAATGCAGAGATAATAAAAGCAGAGCTTGTGATAAATAATGTCAACTTGGTTGAGATAGAGCAATACGAAAACCAAAAAGTAAATATCCACAGGGTTATACAAAGCTGGAGCTTTGATACTGCAACATGGAACAGGCAGCCTGTCTATGACACAAAAATTGTTTCCTCGGTTAATGTCGATGGAAACAAGCAATATTCTTTTGATGTAACCTCAATAATGGATTACTTAATCCAACATAAGGCAGGCGTTTTGCTCAAGGCGGAGAATGAGGATGTTGTAAATCTTAAGAGATTTGATGGAGCATACCTTAATGTTTGGTATGATAATGGGCAAGAGGAAGAATCAAATTGTGAGGAAAATGGAGGAAACTGCAGGTTCTTGTTTGGATGCAAAAGCGGCGAAACAAAAACAAATTATGATTGTCCGTTCTGGGGAAAATGCTGCATGCCTGAAGAGCAGTCAGGCTGCGAGGCAATGGGAGGAAAATGCAGGTTTTTGTTTGGATGCAGAAATGACGAAACAAAAGCAGATTATGATTGTTCTTTCTGGAGCAAATGCTGCATGCCGCAGCAACAAACAACAACTCAGCCTGTATTGGAATGCGCTCCTGGCAGCACAAAATCATGCCCAAAAACATTAGGTGTTTGCTATGGCTCTGTTCAGACATGCACTTCTCAAGGGTTATGGTCAGGATGCACAGCATCAAGCTACGGTTCAAATTATGAGGCTAAAGAGACAAAGTGCAGCGATAACCTTGACAATGACTGCGATGGATTCACTGATTCAGAAGATTCAGATTGCAGCTCAAAAACAATTCCTCCTCAGCAAACTCAACCTACTATTGACAGCAACACCATGAATGAAATAAATGAGATGAAAAAAAAGTTTGAGGCAGCCTTAGATTATTATTATACTGAAGATTATCACCATTATATCCCTGGGCAATTTGCTTATGAAGATAGCAGTTATTATCTAGACGGTTTTATAGCAGGTTTCATATCTATTTATGAAGCAACCCAGGATGACAAATATATAGATGATGCTTTGGATAATGTTGAATATCTTCTTTCTAAAATGGTAGATGTGGATAATGATGGTTATCTTGAATTGGTTGGATATGAGGATAGTAGTTTTGATCATGACAATGATCCCTCTACTGCTAAAATGACTTCATGTTTGTATCATGAAAGAGGTGCAAGGCAGTTTGCAAAACTTGTAAGAGTAATAAAAAATGATAAAATTTTAAATGAAAAATATGGAGACAGAGCAGATTATATCAAAGAGATGACATTGAAAAACATAGTATATCACCCTTCTTGTGATTACAGGCTTAATCTTAATTGGGGAAGTGTCCAGCATATAGTATCCCACAGGGCTATGATATTGTTTGAATTCTATCTAGCAGATGGAAATGAGGAGTATTTGGATTACGCCACTGCAAGAGCTCAACAGATGAAGAACACAATGTTCCCAGGTCCTAATGACAGCTGGCTTTGGGGTTCAATCAAGTGTGTTGATTTGAATCCTGACACATATGTTGATAGTCAAGGAACTAATCGTTGTGGTCCATCTGATGTTAGCCATGGGGAAGATGTAGTTGAATTTGCAATAGAACTTTACAGGGCAGGAATTGTCTTTACAAGAAATGATATTGAAAAGTTAGTTAATACTTTCTTGTATAATGTATGGAATGGAAATCCAACTGACCCATATTACAATGATTTTATAGATGGTAAGAAAAGAAGCACATACGGGTATGATCCAGGAAAATTGGGTAGCAGACTTGATACAGGATGGATTGGACTTGGAGCATTTAATGATAAAGTGCAAAGTGTTGTTGAAGCAGGAGACTCTTCTAAGATTACGAATAAATATTGGTTAAACTTCCTGGCATATTATGGAGAGATGGCAAAAAACAAGGTTGCAAAAGATTGTAAATATACAAACAATGCAAAAGAAATATGTGACGGATTGGATAATGACTGCGACGGCAGAATAGATGAAAACCTTGATTGTTCTGGTTATGCATCAACAACAATAGTAACGACACCCACAACAAATCCTACGACATCAACAACAATCACCTCTAATGTTAATTATATATACCCTCAAGATTATGGTGCCACAGGCGACGGGACAAAAAACAATCCATGGGCAAATGACTGCATCAAGAAAGCTATAGATAATTGCCCTGCTGGAGGAACTGTCTATTTAAGAGCAGGATATTATCAGTTATCTCAAGATAATTGGATAGACCGCAGGAAACCAATTAGCATAATAGGTGAGGGCATAAACAAAACTATAATCAAAACTGCTGATAATCATGCAATAAGCTTTTATGGTACAGATAATGTAATTATTAAGAATATTACTATAGATGCTGCAGCTCAATCCAGAGGAGAGTATATTGTTACTCTCAAGGTTGCCAATTGCGATCATGTACTATTAGAAAACATTGAAGTAAAAAATTCTGGCAAGATGGGATTGGAAACATTTTCACTGAAAAATTCATTAATACAAAATATTTATGTTCATGATTGTTTTAGTCATGGCGTCCATGGAGGTACACAGCAGATAGGAAGAAATATGTACAATACCTATCGGAATATTTATTCCTGGAATAACGGGAGAAGTGGTTTTGATGATATAGGAGTTGAGAGTAACCCATACGAAGAGTTATATAACACATTTGAAAATATCAATGCCTGGGATAATACTGATTCAGGGATATCGATATGTTACCAGAAGAGCGGAAAAATATCCAATTGTTACGCGAATAATAATGGGGTTAGAGGGTTTAATTTGAGGGTTCTTGGGAATTTTGAGATTAAAAATATTCAATCAAAAGATTCTGGAGAGTATGGAATCTTGTTTTATGAATGTTATGACTCTATTATTGAAAATGCAATATCAAAGAATAATAAAGAATGGGGGATATATGCTTATAATAATAATCATAATATTGGAAATATAGTACTTAAAGAATGTCAGTCCTATGATGATAGAGCGACCAAGATACAGCCTTACGGATTAGCATTGCTTGGTTCTAAACTTGATAAAATAACACTGTCCAATTGTGTATTATCTCCAAATAAGTATGATGAGATCTATAATCCAGCCGGTGCAGAGATAATAATGAGTTAGATTTTTACTATTAAGAACATTTATATATTTCTTTAATTTTTTTTGATTTATGATTAATGATATACTAAAATTGATATTCATAACATTGTTGCCTTTTCTTGAGCTCAGAGCCAGCATACCGGCTGGGATTATAGGCGGCAATATTTCATTTTTTGGGATTTCAATAAGCATCCTTAGAATGCCTTGGTTGACAGTATTCATAGTCTGCGTAATCACAAATATAATCCTCGGGATAATAATTTATTTCATGCTTGACAAATTCATCAATTTCTTTTTAAGATTCAAGATAATTGAGATTCCATACAAAAAAATAGTATTGAGAACACAAAGAAAGATTCACCCATATGTTGAAAAATACGGAGAAATAGGGGTTGCATTATTCATCGGCGTCCCATTGCCCGGCTCTGGGGTTTACACAGGAGCATTAGGGGCTTATGTACTCGGCCTGAAATTCAAGAAATTCATCGTAGCAAACATAATAGGAGTGCTGATAGCAGGCATAATTGTAACAATAATAAGCACAGGTGTTTTACAATTGACAACATAAAAAAAATAATAATCTCATTTGCAATAGTTGCCTTTGCCTTTCTTCTTGATGGCCTGGCTTTCCAGATAATTACTTTTATTGAAAATCCTGTCCTTGATTATGTTTCGCATCTTTTTGTAAATCTAATTTCAATAGCAGCTATAGCTTTGATAATACTTGCAGTAATCTTAATCAGCAAAAAAAAGCTGGAGTGGATTTTGCCTTTTTTCATAAGCACAACAGCTGCTTATTTAATAACATACATCCTTAAGTTCGCTTTTGCAAGGCCAAGGCCAAACAGCATAGAGATGAGCTTTTTGCTTGGATTCAATGATTATTCATTTCCAAGCGCCCATGCTGCAGTTGCATTTGCAATGCTTCCCATATTAACCAAAGAGCATCCGAAAGGAAAATGGGTTTGGATTATTTTGGCGTTTTTAATAGCATTTAGCAGAATTTATATAGGAGTGCATTATCTAAGCGATGTTGTAGCGGGCGCTTTAATAGGTTATATCACAGGCATGTTTATAATAAATTTAAAGCAAAGAAAATGGAAATTAACAAATTCGAAATAAGAAGGCAGATTTTCCACATATGCCTTGGATTAATCATTGTTTTATTATTAAAATACAACATAATAAACTCATTAGTTCTTTTTATTATATTAATAGCAGGAATAATAATATCTATTCTAAGCAAAAAATACAATATACCGGTCATACAGCAATTTCTGGATATATTTGAAAGGAAAGAAACAATAAAAAAATTTCCGGGCAGGGGGACAATAGCTTTTTTCATTGGATGTCTTTTGGTTATGCAGCTTTTTGAAAAAAACATTGCACTGGCATCAATAATAATACTTACATTCGGGGATTCGTTTTCCCATTTAGTTGGATGGCACATAGGCAGAAGAAAAAATCCCCTTAACTGTCTTAAGTCAATTGAAGGAAATATTGCAGGGGCTATTGCCGGGTTTATTGCGGCCAGTTTTTTTGTGAATCCAGTTTACGCATTCATAGCCTCGTTCGGAGCAATGACAGCAGAAACAATTGAGATAAAGATGCAGGAAAGGATAGTTGATGATAATATAACCGTTCCATTAGTTGCTGGAACAATTCTTTATTTGCTGAAAATATACTTTTAAACTATCCAGATTCTTTCATCAACAACAACAACATTGACTTTCTGATTTATTTCAGCTTTTATATTTTTTGGATTCATTGGCTTTTCCTGCTGAAAAGTATAAGGATTAATTACCTTAATGTCCGGAAAAACAGATGAAACAACTGTTTCCTTTATCTCTTCAGTGGAGTTCACACCAAGGTCTTTAAGAAAAACAGTGTTAATGTTGCCTGTTTTAAGGCTTTTGATTTTAATCCTGCTTGTTATATCACTAACCTTAAATGGCTCTCCATCAATGCTGATAACATCTCCTTTCCTGAATTTTGACTGCCTGAAAAGCACATTAACACGATAGATATCTCTGCTGGTCTGCTTGTTCCTTGAAAAAAGCTTCCTGCTTGCTTTTTTCTCTCCGCCGAATTTCTTTAAAAGTTCCTGGGCAAGCTCATGAATGTAGCCTTTCTTTGTTAAATACAAGTCAAATCCGTTTTTTACTTTTTTCTTCTTTGAAAGGAATATGCCTCTTTTCTCGCTTTGCTTTAATTTTTCAAGTGCATAATTGATAACATCCTCATCAACATTCCTTAACTGCAATATCCCCTCAAAATATCCGCTTTTGAATTTGCTGCATTTTGGGCATAGTATATAGATTATTCTTGATTTCAGCTCATATTCTTCTTTTATTGGCTTTGATACGCCTTTGTAAACGCCAAAAACAGTAAGCACTGCCCTGAAATCAACTTTTACATTGTGGCCTATGCTGTGCTTTGGTATGATTGTCTGGATTTTGAAAGAGCTTATGTCTGCTTTTTCATTAAAAATTATCCTGTCCTGAAGAACTTTTTTCACCATATCCTCTGTTTTGCTGAACCTTGTCCATTTACCCTTTAAAAAGTATTTTTTGCATCCAAAGCATACAAGTATCTTAACAGGCTTAAAAGAAACAACCAAGGGGTTCTTTTCATTATAGCATTTTTTGCAAAGCCCTTCCAAGAATACTTTGTTTTTGCCGCAATTCGAGCATTTATCCATATCTTAAACAAATACGTGCTGGTATAAATAACTATTTGTAAAAACGATAGGTTTTTATTTCAACACCTTAAAACCTTTTAGTATGGAGAAAAAAAGAAATAAAAGTGTTTTTAAAAAAATATGGCATTTTATATGGGAAGACAACAGCATATGGAGCTGGATTGTCAATATACTTTTAGCGTTTGTCTTAATTAAGTTTATAGTTTATCCTGGGCTTGGGCTTATGCTTGGAACAGGATATCCTATAGTTGCTGTTGTGAGCGAAAGCATGGAACACAACAGTATGAACTTTGATGGCTGGTGGAATGTAAACCACAAATGGTATGAAAATGAAGGAATAACAAAGCAGGAATTTGAAGAGTATGTTCTTAAAAATGGCTTCAAAAAAGGAGATATAATAATACTTAAAGGCAGTTCTCCGCAAGATTTAAAAGTGGGAGATGTTATTGTATTTAAAGCAAGGCAGCCTGATCCAGTAATACACAGGATTGTAAAAAAATGGGAAGAATACGGAGAGTACTACTACCAGACAAAAGGGGACAATAATCCAGGCTCAATAAGCAATTTTGATATTGATGAAACAAGAATATCAGAAAAGCAGATAATAGGGAAGGCTGTGTTTAAGATACCTTATCTTGGATATATAAAAATATTGTTTGTTGATTTGATAAGTTCATTTGTTTAATAAAAGGTGAAAAATGTTTTGTTTAAAATGCGGCTCATTGCTTGTGCCTAAAAAAGTAGATGGGAAAAGAGTAATGGCATGCCCAAGATGCAGCTATGTGAACAAGGAAGTGAAGGAAGCAAAGATAGTTGAAAAAACAAAAAACACAAAAGATATAGAAATCGTTGAGAGTGATGAATCAAAAACACTTCCTGTTATGGATGCAGAATGCCCAAAGTGCGGAAACAAAGAGGCATACTACTGGCTTTTGCAGACAAGGGCAGGAGATGAGCCAGAAACAAAATTCCTTAAGTGCACAAAGTGCGGCCATGTATGGCGGGACTACAGCTGATGGAAGGAATGAAAGGCAATATCAAGGTTATACTAAAGCCTAATTCTAGTTGTAACAGGATTGCTGGATTTGACAATGAAAAAAAAGCTTATATAATTGAGGTTAAGGCTCCTGCACATGAAAATAAGGCAAATATCGAGCTTGTAAAATTTCTTTCAAAATCAATAAAGAAAAAGGTTAGGATATTAAAAGGACTGAAAAGCAGGGAAAAGATTTTAGAGATATCTGAAAAATGACTATTTATTCCTTCTTTCAAGAAGCAGTATTATTACTGCCAGTATAATCAATCCAATAAGTATGTTATACCTGTAATCTATTATGAAAGAAAAAAGTGTATTGAAGAATCCTATAAAGTAAAGAAAAACAATTATCAGAACAATAAAGACTGCAATAACAAATTTAAAGATATTTGTATTGTCATGCTTTTTCTCTTTGGAAATTTCATCCTGTTTTTCCTTTTCATTCAATTCTTCGCTTTCTTCTTCCATAAAGAAATCAAGGATTCCTTCCCAGAAGGATTTAAGGAAACTATCGCCTTTTTGCTTTTTTTTTACCCCTTTTTTTTCAGGCTTTTTTTGCTCTGTTTCCTCTATCTCTTCAGTAAAGAAATCAACTACACCGCTCCAGGCATTTTTAATGATGCCTTTTTCTCTTTCCTGAGACTTCACTATATTTGAAACCCTTTGTCTGTCTTTTTTTTTGACTTCAGGATTTTTTCTTATTATTTTGATTATTTCTTTTAATTTAGAATCAAGGAGTTTGAACTTTTCCTTGAAGATATTGTTTTTAACAGAGTCTTTTTTAAGGGTTCTTATTTCTTCCTTTAATTCTGATACAATAATATTAAATTTTTCTTCATCAACAAAACCCTGTTTTATTTCCTCAAATTCTCTTTTTATGTATTTTATATCTTCTGCTTTTTTCTTAAGCTTTGCATCTATCTTGTTTTCATGCAATGCAAATTCATTGGAATTGACAACAGAATGCTTTAGCTCATTGAATTCTTGCCTTATATTGTTGGCATTTTTAAGCTCCTCTTCCATTGACTCAAAGGAATTTCTGAGCTTTAATGCTTCTTTGAGCTCTTTCTTGAGTTTTTCTTTTTTGGATATTTCCTCATCAAGATTGTTGCACCTTTGCCTTAATGACTCGAATGAGCTTTCAAACTCATTGATTTTTACAAATTCCTGCTCAAGAGCTGAAATTCTGTTTTTTATATCTAAAGAAATATCTTTGTTTTTTTCCTTTAAGACATTAACATCCTTCTTTACAGCAGAAAAAGATTTTTTAAGATTTCTATTAATAATGTAAAGCCTGTTCTCAATATCCTTAACCTTGTCCCCCCATTCCATTATTAATTATAAAGTAGCAAACAATATATAAGCTTTTCTGTGGTGAAACATAGTTTTTTTAAAGGTCAATCGGGCTTTTTATCCTGCTTATATCTGCTTTTGAGACATGAGTGTAAATCTGGGTTGTTTCCGGCCTTGAGTGGCCCAGAAGCTTTTGTATTATCCTTAAGTCTGTCCCGTTTTCAAGAAGATGAGTTGCAAAGCTGTGCCTTAGCGTATGAGGGGTTACATTCTTTTTTATTTCTGCTTTTACAGCTGCTTTTTTGATGATTTGCTGTATTGATCTTAGTGAGTATTTTTTGTTTCTGTTTGTCTTGAATATTATTCCCTCTTTGTTTATGTCTAATTGCTTTAAGGCTTTCTTTACTTTTGGAGAAAGCATTACAATCCTGTCTTTGTTTCCTTTGGCTAGCTTTATGTGGATTATGTTTCTTTTAAAATCAACATCTTCCCATTTTAAGCTTGTTAATTCGCCTGCCCTCATTCCTGAGCTGTAGAGCATCATTATTATTGTTCTGTGGATGAAATTAGTTGTTAAAATTATCATATTTTTAATCTCATCTTTTGAAAGAATTATCGGAAGCTTTTTGTCTCTTTTAAGGTTGGGTGTTTCTTTGATAATGTTGTTTATTTCCTTGTTCTGCTTTGCTTTTATGCCTAGGTAAAACTTGATTGCAAAGCCTGCAACCCTTACTGTTTCCTTGCTTTTTTTATTGTTTATTAGGCTTAAAAGAAATTCCCTTGGTTTTAGTTTAGATTCAACAAACTTGCCTACATGGAATAGGTAAGCGCTTTTTGTTTTCCTGGAATAGCCCTTTAGTTCAAGCTCATCTGTTAATAATTTTTTCCAGTTAGAATGGTTTAAAAGCTTATTTTCCATAGAAAGGCCTAAACATCACTAATTGATAAACCTTTAGCAATTTTTTTCGGAAGAACCCAACCCAAAACGAAATATATTCCGGTTTAATACTAGTTGAGGCGAAATTTTTTGCCAACATTTAAAGGCAAAATCAAAAAAGAAAAAGGCAAAAAACTTGCCCTTCCCCCACTTCTGCCTTGTAGTTTATGGAATAATCGTTCGTAGGGGTCGGTCGCCTAACAGGAATTAAAAGGTAAAATTAGTCTCCACTTCGTTCCGCCTAATTTTCCCCAAATTTTGCTCACGAGGAGTTAGCTCATTTCATTCACTAACTCAGCTCTGTTCGCAAAACTTCTTTTAATTCCTGAGTTAGGCAAAATTTTTTGCCGGTATTTAGGGGTAAGTTAAAAGAAACAAAAAAGGATCAAAAATTAAAGGGATAAGGCAAAAAACTTACCCTTCCCCCACTTCTGCATTGAAATGCATGGAATAATCGTTCGTAGGGGTCGGTCGCCTAACAGGAATTAAAAGGTAAAATTAGCCTCCACTTCGTTCCGCCAAATTTTCCCCAAATTTTGCTCACGAGGAGTTAGCTCATTTCATTCACTAACTCAGCTCTGTTCGCAAAACTTCTTTTAATTCCTCTGTTAGCCGAAATTTTCTTACTGCCTCCTCGTCGGTAAAACTCAAACATTTAGATAGGTGCCTTTGTTAAATCAAGGTTTATAAAATAAAAAGAGAGGGGGCTGGTGCTACGCACATATACTCTCCCTGCGGTCGAATAAATTAAGACTCTTTTTTCCACTTTAAAATTACTTCTGCATATGATTTTTTAAGCACGCCTGATCTTTCAATTTTTAAGAAGATATTACAAATTTTTTTTAGCATCTGATTTATTGAGTGTTCAATGTCTGAATTTTGATTATTCATTTGAAAAATCAACTCATTGAGAAAAGAAAACAAGCCATTCAAATCTTTGACAAATTGTTTTATAGAGTATTCATATCCACTTGAAAGAAAAATTGTTTTTTGCTTAATATCATAATACATATTTGCATGGGATAACCTATTTCTTATAAAATGATTATTGTTAAATACAGAATTTTCCTTTTTATCTAATAAGCCGGCAAAAACCAAAGCATCGATTGTAGCTCCTAATTCAGGATGCTTATTTTTTTTAATTTTTTTAAGGAAGTTCTTTAACCTACTATCTGATTCAAGATTGTTTTCTTTGATATAATTATACAAAAGTTCAGCCAAATGCTTATTAACTAATTCGACAACATTTAGATATATCCATAATAAGATAGATATTCTAATAGAATTTCTCATTCTTAATTTATGATTTTTCAATCTAAAATTTAGCCTTCTAAAATCATCAAGCAAAATCGAGATATAGTAAAGATTCCCAGATATTTCAAATAATAATCCAGAATCATTATGTTTTATAGAAGCAAGCTCAGAAATAATTTTTGTATCTGCAACCGACAACTTTTTTCTTTTTTTAATTTCTTGAGAAATTATTTTTAATGGTTTTAAATTGTAATATTTATTGAAATTTTTATAGAACATATGGACTTTTAATGGAATGCCGCTTTCTAAAGCTTCGTTCAATGCTATTAATCCTTTAGTGTTAAGAAAGCATATTGGTATTTTTACTTGTCTCTTTGATTCTATTTGTTGGATAAAATGATCTATCATCATGTTTTCTTCCAAGCCTCTTTAACTTTTTTAATGCATTTATCAGGATTTCTTTTAATGTCATGTTCCCAAAACCTTAGCACAGTCCAGCCATCTTTCTTTAATTGCCTGTTGTATTTTTTTGCCCTGTCAATATTTTTCTGTATTTTTTTCTGCCAATACTTCTTAGGCGGAATTTTGCCTAATTTTTTCCAATTATAGCCGTGCCAAAAATCTCCATCAAGAAAGATTATTATCTTTTTAGAAACATAAACAATATCTGGTTTCCCAGGGAGCTTATAATGGATTCTGTATCTTCCAAGGTTATTTTCCCAAAGAAGCTTTCTGAAATTAACCTCTAAAGAGGTATTCTTATGCCTTATGCGAGACATAATTTCGCTTCTTGTTTTCTTGTCAAATTTGTCTGGCATTTTTCCACTTCTTTTGTTTTTATATCAAGCATTATTTTTTCTGCCAGAGCTTCAGCTAATTTCACAGGAACGGCATTTCCTATCATTTTGTAGCCATCTGCGATGCTATTATAGTAAAAAATGAAATCATCAGGAAACGTTTGTATTCTTGCACATTCCCTAACAGACAATCTCCTATAAAGATGCTCTTTCCCATTAACAAACTCCCTTTTGTTTTGATCTATAAACTTCATTTTTGGGGCTTGAGGATGAATGGGAGCATGCCTTCCTCCTGCTTGGATAGTGAAAGACTGTTCACCCCAATTTCTTACCCTATTTCTTGACATGTAAATTGTTGAAAACCCTCCGTTCATATACTCATGGTTAGGGATTTCCATTTTTCCATTTGTCCTATTTTTTTCGCTTGCGGCTTTTGGTTCAGGCAAGCCCCCTATAGCTTCTTTTAAGGTTATCCACTTTCTTGTTCCTTTAGGAAATTTAAATCTCATGCCTAAGCTTCTGTGATAGCCAATGACAATAACTCTTTTTCTTTCTTGTGGAACACCATAATCCCTTGCATCCAAAAGCATGAATGAAACAACATAATTAATATCCCAGAATTTTTTAATCAGCCTCATAAATTCTGGCTTATGCTTTGGTGAAAGAATGCCTGGGACATTTTCAGCTAAAAAGAATAATGGCTGCTTTTGCTCAATTAAATTAACATAATTCCAAAAAAGCTTTCCCCTTGAGTCATTAATCCCCTTCATTGCCCCAGCTAAGCTCCAGCTTTGGCATGGGGGACCGCCAACAAACCCAACAACATCAGGGATCTCATTGGGGTTAATTTCTGCAATTGACCTTTTATCTATTTTAATGCCATGGTTTTTCTCAAATGTTTCCCAACACCCTTCCCAGTTATCATTAGCATATGCTAGTTTAAAGCCGGCATTAGTAAACCCAAGATCTAATCCTCCTGCTCCTGAAAAGAATGATGCTATTTTCATTTTTCCACGCTCGTTATTAATTTAGCTTCTATAAGCTTAGCCGGATTGTTTGGGTCTTTTATTTTAATATCTTTCACTTCAATATCCGGATGATTTTCTAATTCTTTGATATTTTCTTTAGGAAAAGACTCATATTTTTCTTTTCTAAGTAAAGCAAACAAATGGAATTTCTCCTTTTCGGAAATACTGCAAGAGCCTTTATAGACTTTCAGTGGGTTTTGTATCTGCCACATCCCCCTTATTCTTAATTCAGTTATTCCAAGAGGGTCAACTCTTTTTACCTTGCCGATTTCAATAGTCTTGCCTTTTTCTAAGCCTAAAGAATCCAAAACAGAATCCACTTCATTTTTAATAGGCTCATGAACTTTATGGTAAACTTCATGGCTTGCGGCATAGCAGGTGCCTTGAATAAAGAAAATGTATCTAAGCTTAGAAGATTTTGTATGACCTATAACATAAAAAAGCTCTTTTTCCTTCCATCCGTTAACTTCGCAATTTTTGCAATCCTTGGTAATTCTTACATCGCTTGCCAACAGCTTGTCTTTAGGTGGTGAGCTATTTAATGCCAATGAGGACTTTTGGTTCTCTATTTTTTTTATTTCAAACGCATCACTATTTTTGATAATTATGTCGGGTGGATGATTTTGGTTTCCCAGCCATGAAAAAACCTTTGAGTAACCT